>JAPPAR010000037.1 GCA_026705445.1 Candidatus Dadabacteria bacterium | reverse complement strand
AGATATCTCTCACTTCTTAAAAATCTCTTTATCAGGGCATACGAGTCATCCGCTTTGCGTTACAGAGGGGTAAGACATGTGGTTGGTGAACCTGATCGGTTCTTGATTAGCCACCGCGAGAGACTTGTTTATATTATAGGTGAAGTGATCCGCGCCACGATGGGAAGAAAGCCGGCGTTTGAATATCTTGAGAACTGGACAAAGGAAAATGTCGCTTCTGATGACAGGGAAACATTCAGGGAAATCGCTGAGAACGAACTTATGATGACACTGTGCGAAGGGAACTGCGCACGTTACAGGGTAGGGCTGCGCGAATTTCAAGCTTGGCAGGAGGTCTGGAACAAAAAAACGTCATGAGATCCCAGAAAAAAGAAAACGAAATTCTTCTCTTCATAACATGCCTTGTAGACAACTTTTTTCCAGAAGTGGGAGAGGCGATGCTCAGGGTTCTCTCCAAAATGGGAATGAATGTCGAATTTCCGAAGAACCAGACATGCTGCGCGCAACCGGCGTTTAACTCCGGCCACAGAAAAGAAGCCGGGAAGGTCGCCCGCCATTTTCTCGATGTCTTCGCGAGAAGCGATAAAGCGATTGTGTGCCCCTCGGGTTCATGCGTTTCCATGGTAAAGAATTACTATGCTGAGATTCTCCGCGATGATCCTGAGAGGCTTTCCCGGGCAAAAGAAGTCTCATCCAGAATTTATGAGTTCTCAGAATTCATCTACAGCAGAAAAGAAACCTTCAGGCTTGAGTCCCGATACAGGGGCAAAGTTACGTTTCATGATTCCTGCCACGCCCTTCGGGAACTCGGGATAAGTTCCCAGCCCCGGGAGATCATCAGGTCGCTTGACGGGGTTGAGCTGGTTGAGATGAACATGCCGGATGCATGCTGCGGTTTCGGGGGCACTTTTTCCATCAAGTATCCGGAAGTGTCAAAATCCATGCTTAAGGAAAAAACAGACTCGATCTTGGATTCAGGGGCAGATGCCGTCGTTTCAACAGACATGGGATGCCTCATGAACATAAAGGGACTTGTATCCAGAAAAAAAATGCCCGTAAAAGTGCTTCATCTGGCCGAGCTCATTGCTTTTGAGGACACTAAATGATTACCGAACGCATAGATTTCAAGAAAAATTCCGTAGAGGCTCTAAAAAGCTCAAAGCTGAAAAAAGCTCTTGTGAATTTCACCGACAGGTCAAGAGCCTTCAGACGGAAAGCGGTAAACGAAGTCTCTGAGTGGGAAGAACTCAGGTCCGAAGCCAGAAGGATAAAAGAAGATGTGATCAACAATCTGGACAGCTATCTCCTAGAGCTTGAAAAAAGCGTTATCAGGATGGGTGGCAACGTACACTGGGCAAAAGATGCCGAAGAAGCTTCCTCAATAGTGGTCAATATAGCCAGAGAAAACAACGTCAGAAACGTCGTGAAAAGCAAATCGATGGCCACAGAGGAGATAGAACTTAACAGGCACCTCATATCAAACGGGATAAACACCGTGGAAACAGACCTCGGGGAATACATAGTTCAGCTTTGCGATGATCATCCCTTCCACATAATCGCCCCCGCAATCCACAAAACCAAAGAAGACATATCGAAGCTTTTCTCCGAGAAATTCGGAGTGCCCGAGTATGAAGAGCCGGAAAAGCTTACGGAAATAGCGAGAAAAAAACTGAGAGAAAAGTTTCTCTCGGCCGATATGGGCGTTTCCGGGGTGAACTTCGCCGTGGCGGAGAGTGGAACCATAGCAATAGTGGAGAACGAGGGCAATGCCAGGCTCGCAACCACGTTTCCAGACATACACGTGGCTATCATGGGAATAGAAAAAATCGTTCCCAAGTTCGAGCAGCTCTCCATTTTTTTGAGCCTTCTGGCAAGGAGCGCCACGGGGCAGAAATCCTCCACTTACGTTTCTCTCATAACGGGCCCCAGAAGGGAAGGGGAGAGTGATGGTCCCCGGCAGTTTCACCTTGTTTTTCTTGATAACGGAAGAAGCGACATAGCAAGATCAGAGGAGACAAAGGAATCGCTCTACTGCATAAGATGCGGAGCCTGCATTAACATATGTCCGGTTTACAGACAGGTAGGAGGGCACAGTTACGGATGGGTTTACTCGGGACCGATAGGCGCGGTAATAACTCCCCAGTTAAACGACTTGGAAAAAACGGCAGACCTGCCGTTTGCGTCATCCCTTTGTGGAGCCTGCAGGGACGTGTGTCCGGTAAAAATCGATTTTCCCCATGTTCTTCTCTCTTTGAGGCAGAAAGTAGTGGAACAAGGCAGGAAGAAGCCGGATCCGGCAGGATTCATGGAGAAAATTGCTTTTCGGGTCTGGAGTTTTGTTTTCAGCAAGCCGTTTTACTATAATCTTACAGGAAGAGTGATGGTTTTTCTTCAATATTTCTACCAAAAAGGCAATGAATTACAGGGACTTCCATATCCTTTTTCAAAGTGGACTAGAGAAAAAAACTTTCCTGCCTTCTCGAAAAAACCCTTTAGACAAAGATGGAAAGAGAAATACCATGGGGAAAATGGAATAGGACTAAGATGATTTTTAAAGAATCCAAAGCACTTATACTACAAAACTTACTACATCCCGCGGGAACAATGGAGAAAGGGGAAAGGGAAACTACAAAGAATGGTTTTCTAAACCCTCAATTATCTATTGATCAAAGCAAGTTACAAAACGATTTTATAGTAAACTTTGAGATGGTATCCGGGGAAGTTCATCTTCTCGAAGAGAAAGGAAGCCTGATTGAGAAAATAAATGAACTTATCCAGGAGCTTGGTGCCCAGTCGGTTTCCTTTTGGGATACAAAACCCTTGAAATCACTTGAAATTGCCTCGGAAACTGATCTTGCAACCGCAGATATAGGAATAACTGGAGCTGATTTCGCCATTGCTGACACAGGAACCTTAGTTCTGCTGTCCGGTCCAAAGCAGCCTAGGCTTACTTCGCTTCTACCTCCCGTGCATATCGCGATACTTGAAAAAGAGAATATAGTTTTGAATATTCATGCTCTGTTTGCAAAGCTCGGGGAATCTTATGAAAAAAATTATGATGAATTGTGTACGTGTATTTCTTTTATAACTGGACCGAGTAGAACGGCTGATATAGAACTTAACCTTACACTGGGAGTTCATGGTCCAGGAAGAGCAATAGTTATAATTGTCTAAAAAAAACTTATAAGCTTTTATCTTTAATTACCTCTAATTACTTATAAATATATCCCAAATGACACTCCTCTTCAAGTTTCCCAGCGAAAATACCCAACGTCCGATAATGTATATTATGTAAACTTATATAAATCCATGGACAAATCCGGGGGGATCAGCGAGAAGTCCCCTATTTAACCGCTGTTCTTGATTTTTTTTCATATATCCGGATGATTTTCTGGAAACATGGGGAATTTTATAAGCCATGCCTATTTACGAATATCAATGCAGAAAGTGTGAAGGCGTCTTCGAGATACTGCAGGGCTTTAATGACAAACCTGTAAGAAAGTGCGAAAAATGCGGAGGAAGACTTAAGAGACTCATCTCTGTTTCCGCTTTTCATCTGAAAGGCTCGGGTTGGTATGAAACCGACTACGGGAAGAAAAAAATATCTGAGCCCAAGCAGCTAAAAGATCACGATATCGGAGAAGATGCCCCTGCCGCTTCTTCCCAGAGTCCCGTTCTTCCAACGGAACAAGCTGCTGTTTCAGGTTCCAGTCAGACATATGACTCTATAAAGTCCGATACGAAAAAAGCGAAGTCAAAGCAGAAGAAAAAATAGCTTATGGACCTCGGCATAAAGGGAAAAGTCGCCTTGGTGGCGGCGTCCAGCAAGGGAATTGGAAAAGCAATAGCTTTTGCTCTTGCAGATGAAGGTGTAAATCTCTCCATATTCTCGCGTTCAGAAGAAGAAATAGAGCGCACGGCTTCCGAAATAAGAACCCGCTTTCCGCTTGATGTTCTTGCCTCTGCGGCCGATGTAACAAATACAGAACAGATTGACCGTGTAATAGAAGAAACGGTAAAAACACTTGGCGGAATTGACATTCTGATAAACAACGCCGGAGGGCCCCCTTTCGGCTTTTTCGAAGATTTTGAATCACCTGACTGGCAAAACGCCTTGGAACTTAACCTTCTAAGCGGCATTTACCTGGCGAAGAAAGTAGTTCCTCTGATGAAGAAGAGAAGCTGGGGAAGAATAGTCAACATAACCTCAATAGCTGTTAAGCAGCCGATAGACGGGCTGATACTCTCAAACACTTCCCGTGCCGGGCTCATAGGCTTCTCAAAGACTCTTTCAAACGAACTGGCAAAAGACAATATACTGGTGAACAACATCTGTCCCGGAAGGATCTACACGGACAGGATAAAGGCACTTGCGGAAAAACGGGCCGCGCAGTCGGGCATTGAATACGAAGAAGCCATAGAAGAAATGGAAAAAGACATTCCCCTAAGGAGAATAGGATCTCCAGAAGAACTGGCCGCCCTAGCCTGCTTTCTTGCTTCAGAAAAAGCAAGCTACATGACCGGAACAACTATCCAAGTAGACGGAGGACTCCTCAAAGGACTATTTTGATCTCATTTTCATAAATATAACCACCCGATTATGGAAGCATTTCGATTGAAAATATAAACCACCATGCGCTTATCTTGGAATGAAATCCGAAGTCGCGCAGCCGAGTTTTCTCGCCAATGGGCGGACGCTGCTTACGAAAAAGGAGAAACGCAAAGTTTCTATAACGATTTTTTTGAAATATTCGGAGTTAAACGCCGTTCCGTCGCCCACTACGAAAAACGTGTAAAAAAATTAGATAACAAGTCAGGTTTCATAGACCTGTTCTGGCCGGGGAAGCTGCTGGTTGAACAAAAAAGTTCTGGCAATAATCTAGCCGACGCCTATGAGCAGGCTGAGGATTATTTTGATGCTCTGCCCGAGGGAGAACGTCCACGTTATATTCTGGTCAGCGACTTCCAGAATTTCGAGCTCCATGACCTTGATGAAAGAGAAAAGATTGCCTTTACGCTGAATGACCTGTCTGCGCATGTCGAGAAATTCGGATTCATAACCGGCGTGGAGCGGAAAACCTTCCGCGATCAGGATCCGGCAAACATAAAGGCGGCAGAACTTGTCGGACGATTGCACGACGCTCTTGACGAGGCAGGCTACCGCGGTCACGATCTGGAACGCTTCCTGGTACGGATCGTTTTCTGCCTTTTTGCTGATGACACGGGCATTTTCGAACCGCGCGATATCTTCCTTGATTTCATCGAGACGCATACAAGGGAAGACGGTTCCTATCTCGGAGCTAAGATCACCCAGCTTTTCCAGGTTCTGGATACACCGGTTGACAAGCGCTCCTTGGCTCTTGACGAAGACCTTGCCAACTTTCCTTACGTAAACGGCGACCTTTTCTGCGAACCTCTGAGTATTCCCTCTTTTAACAAAACAATGCACGAGCGCCTCCTTGAATCCTGTTACTTCGACTGGTCGAACATATCTCCGGCGATTTTCGGGGCACTCTTCCAGTCTGTCATGGAACCAGAAGAACGTCGCATTCAAGGTGCCCATTATACAACCGAGAAAAACATCCTCAAGGTAATTGAACCACTGTTTATTGATGATTTACGCAAGGAGTTTGAAGAGATCAAGAGAAAAAGAAGAGAGCGCAGAAAGCGGCTTGAGGAGTTTCAGAAAAAACTCGGCAGTCTTACGTTCTTCGACCCAGCCTGTGGTTGCGGGAACTTCCTGATAATCGCTTACAGAGAAATCCGTCTGCTTGAAATAGAAGTAATCCGTGAACTGCGCACACGGGAAATCCACACAAAGGAAATCAGATCAATACGACAGGGAGAGTTCTACATGCAAAGACTCTCCCTGGTGAACGTGAGCCAGTTCTACGGCATTGAACTCGGTGAATTCCCAGCAAGGATCGCTGAAACCGCTCTTTGGATGATGGATCATATTATGAATAACCAATTGAGTTTGGAATTCGGGGAGACTTACACACGTATTCCGCTTAAGACATCACCCAACATCCGATATGGAGATGCTTTGGAAGTTGACTGGGTTGAGATTTTACCGCCGGAACGTTGCGACTATGTGTTCGGCAATCCACCGTTTGTGGGCTCGAAATTTCAGACAACTGATCAGCGTGCACAAATCCGCAAAATAGCAAATCTGGGTAAAAGCGGCGGCAGCCTAGATTATGTTGCCGCCTGGTTCATCAGGGCTGGAGAATATGTTCAGGAGACTCCAGCGCGAATAGGGTTCGTGGCAACGAACTCTATTACTCAGGGCGAGCAGGTGGGACAGCTATGGCCGCTACTGTTTGGCCGCTTTAAGCTCGAAATCAGTTTTGCTCACCGCACTTTCGCCTGGGGTTCTGACGCTCGTGGCAAAGCACATGTCCATGTGGTAATTATTGGGCTGGACAGACGAGGAATGGCAAAATCGGAAAAATACCTGTTCAGCTATCCCGACATTAGTGGTGAACCGGAGGAAACTCGACACAAAGCACTGTCACCCTATCTTTTTGATTGCGGCGAATTAGACGATACCAATCTCGTAGTGAGAGAAGAAAGCCGACCGATCAACGGGCTGTCAAAACTGATCATCGGGTCAAAGCCGATAGACGGCGGCCATTACATTTTTACGACCGAGGAACGAGAACAATTCCTTGAAGAAGAACCGGAAGCCTTATCTTTACTACGCCCTTTTATAGGTGCCCGGGAATTTTTGCGGGGCGGCAAGCGCTGGATTCTCGCTTTGCATGACGCATCACCGTCTTTGTTAGCAAGGATGCCAAAGGTAAAGAAACGAATTGCCGCTGTTCGTGATTATCGCAAAGCCAGCAAAAGCAGTCCGACTCAAAAATTAGGGAAAACTCCCACACTCTACCATGTAAACGTACTTCCTGAAGCCCCATTCTTGGTCATTCCCGAAGTCAGTTCAGAAAGACGGGAATACATTCCAATTGGCTGGCTTGAACCGCCAGTCGTTCCAAGCAACCTCGTTCGCGTTCTGGAAAACGCCTCTCTCGTCGATTTTGCGCTTCTTACTTCGGCCATGCATATGGCTTGGCTGCGACATGTCGGCGGACGATTGAAAAGCGATTATCGCTATTCTATCGGTCTTGTTTATAATACATTTTCTGTACCACCCGGATTTATGGACAAGAAGACAAGCTGGGGGAAATTGGAATCACTCGCTCAAGCCATACTCGATGCCCGTGCTACCTACCCAGACACAACACTTGCTGATCTATATGATCCCGACTTGATGCCGCCCAACCTCCGCCGCGCACACCAAGCCCTTGATCTTGCTGTGGACCGGCTCTACCGCCGCTCCGGTTTCGCTTCCGAGCGCGAGCGTATAGAGCACTTGTTCATGCTTTATGAGAAAATACGGATCCCTTTAAAAACCGACAAAGCCTACTTAAAGGGCTAAGAACAACCTGTAGGATTTTTGGGTTTGTTTCATGTAGAATAACAGCTTAACTGAAAGGAGCGTTGGTACTGATCATGCCAGAAAAATCTGAACAAGCAATACTGCTTACGCATTCTCTTGACCGTCCGGGTCTTCTCCGCGCAATAATCGACTTCATATCCAGGTATGGCGGTAACATACATGAAATGCAGCACTGCATGGACATGGATGACATGGTCACCTTTGTTCGTGTAAAGTGGGAAATGGAGAAATTTTCCATTCCCAAAGAGGAATTCTCCGAACGTTTCCAAGAGGAAGTAGCTTCTGAATTCGATATAAAATTCGACATATTCTTCACCGGGAAAAGGCTGCGCATGGCAGTTTTCGTCTCAAAACTCCCACATTGTCTCTCCGATATCATATACAGGCTAAGGGTCAGGGAGTGGAATGTGGAAGTTCCCCTCATTATAAGCAATCATCTTAACCTCAAGCCTGTTGCCGACCGCTACGGCATGGATTTTTATGTGTTCAACGATGTGGAAAATAACAAAGAGGGAGTGGAAGCCAGTCAGCTTGAGCTTCTCAAGGACTATAAAGTGGATTTCATAGTGCTTGCCAGGTACATGCAGATACTTAGCGAGGATTTTGTCTCACACTACAGAAACAGGATAATCAACATTCACCATTCCTTCCTTCCCGCCTTTCCAGGAGCACGTCCCTATCACAACGCCTACAAAAGAGGTGTCAAGATCGTTGGGGCAACGAGTCATTACGTAACCGAGGATTTGGATTCCGGACCCATAATAGAGCAGGATGTAATACGGGTAAACTACAACGATTCCATAGACGACCTAGTGAGAAAGGGAGAGGATCTGGAGAAACAGGTTCTTTCAAAAGCAATCTGGTCTCACATCAACAGAGAAATTCTGATATACAAAAACAGAACAATAATGTTCAATAAATGACCCTCTAAACTTCCTGGAGCTTGGAGGGAATCGAAGCTCAAGAAGATGAATTCTACCCAGTCGTTTCTCTGTTACCTGCTTATTCATTATCTTCTTCCTTATCCCGCCTGAAAAGAGACCTTATCCTGTTGTAGTCGTATTCTTCTGAGCTCTCCGCTTTCTTTTCCGCAGATTCCACTACCATCATCTTCAATCCCCTGAGCACCTCGTCTTTGGACATGGCTGGCTTGACCTTGAATGAAATTTCTCCCAGGGGAGTGTTCCTGATTTTTATGCCGGATGGAATCTCGAATTCCTTGCGCTCATTGTATTTGTCAAGCACCCTGCTCATGTACTCTTTCCAGACTGGAACCGCGGACAGGGATCCTGCTTCCTTGTCTCCAAGCGAGGTGTTATCGTCCTTTCCAACCCACACCCCCGCGACAACCATGGGACTGTATCCTATGAACCACGCATCCGTATAATCATTTGTGGTCCCTGTCTTGCCTGCGACTCTTGCCTTGGAATTAAGTGAGTTGGCGAGCAGTCCCGTCCCCTCCGATACAACCGCTTCCATCATGTCCGTCATTATATATGCCGTCTCGGGGCTTATAACCCTCTTAAACTCTTCCGTATTGCCAAAATAATGGATGGGAACTTTCTTGATGAAAAACCCGAATTCCCCCGCGGTAACGAACTCTCTTTGATCTTCGGCCAAAAGCCCTAAAAACTGCGACCTGCTCTCGCTAGGCTGCGGCGAAAGACGCTCCTGATAATGCCATTCCCCCGACTCCTCACCCTGCTTAAGTCTCCTCTCGTACCGCAGATACACCTCCCCGGTGTTATCCTCAATCAGGCTTCCGTTCCTGTCATAGATCCTGAGTATGAAATTCGGTTTCCTGTATATCCCGGAATTTGCGAAAACAGAATATGCTGCAGTTATTTCCAGCAGAGTAACTTCGGAGCTTCCCAGAGCAAGCGAGGGATAGGGATTGATTCTGGATCCGAACCCGAAGGGCCTGGAATAACTCGCTACATATCGCGGATCCACGTCCATGATAAGCCTGATCGAAGAAAGGTTCCTCGAGTTGACGAGAGATTCTCTGAAGAAGATCGACCCCATGTATTCTTCGTCGTAATTCTCCGGAACCCAGTCATCCACGATAATCGGTACGTCAAGGAGCTTGCTCGTCTGCGTATACCCTTTGTCTATAGCCGCCGAATAGAGAAAAGGCTTAAACGCGGAACCCGGCTGCCTTTTCGCCTGAATAGCCCGATTGAACTTCGAGAGTCCGAAGTCATATCCTCCTACCATTGAGATGATGTTGCCCCTTGCGTCCATGGCAACCAGTGCCCCCTGGGTCTGGGGCCAGAACAGGGGAACTATATCGGTCACCTTCTCGTCGCTTACAGACACCCTCACCTTTATAACGTCTCCCGGGTTCAGTCTCTCCGGGAGAAGATAGATGCCATCGGGAGGGGGAAGATACCTCTCCGGGTCGACTATGTAACTGAACTTCCGTTTCTCGCCGCCGACTTCCACCGTGGCAAAAGAAGTTTTCTCGTCTATGTCTCCCGTGACGGTGATAACGGCCCTGTACGTTCTTCCGTCCTGAAAAGCAAGCTGGCGCTGCTGTTCTTTGAATTCCTCGATCTGCTCAAGAGTTCTGAGTCTGGCAATGGTAAATCTGGTTCTGCCCTGTCTTTTCTCGGTGTTGCGTATTCCCCTTCTAATGGCCCTGTAAGCCACAAGGTTCAGGTCCATGTCAAGGGTTGTGTAAACCTTGTAACCGCCCTTTTCGTAGGCCCTCCTGCCGACTTTCTTCTCAAGATACTCCCTTACGTACTCAATGAAGTAAGGGGCTATGTACTCCCCTCTGGGTTCCTGCTTCGGAATGATTTTTATCTTGTACGCCAAGGCGTTCCGCTTCTGTCTTTCGGTTATGAACTCCTGGTTGCGCATTATGTTTATCACGGTCTTCTGCCTTTTAAGCGCATTTGAGGGATTGACTCTGGGTGAGTAAAGCTCGGGTCGTCGCGGAATTCCCGCCAGCAGGCACGCCTCGGCTATGTTTATGTCTTTTGCCGACTTCCCGAAGTAATTCCGGCTCGCCATCTCAACTCCGTAGACGCCGTCGGCAAGGTATATATGGTTTAGGTAAAGATAGAGTATTTCGTCTTTGGAGAGGTTCTTTTCTATTCTGTATGAGAGAATAGCTTCTTTTATCTTCCTGCTGTAGGCCTTTTCCGGACCCAGAATGAGGTTCTTGGTTATCTGCTGCGTAATGGTGCTTCCGCCGGAGACGATTCTGCCCGTAATCAGGTTCTGTAAAAGGGCCCTCACAACGCTTTTGGCATCCACGCCGCTGTGCTGGTAGAACCTCCTGTCTTCGACGGCTATAAAGGCGTTTACTACGTGAGTAGGCATATCCTCGAGATTTACAAGCGCCCTTCTCTCAAGCCCGGACTGTGCTATCAGCTCTCCTTCGGATGAATAGAACTCGTTTAGAATAGCGGGCTGATACCTTGTGAGATCGCGAAGGTCAGGGAGATCTTTTGAGAAATAGATATAGACCGCAAGAATCCCGACCAGACAGGCAAACGCAAAGGCCAGAGGCAAGAAGAAACGGAAACGGGGAAGCTTGCCCGGCTCTTTGCCGGCAAGATTGATCCCTCTATTAAAATTCATTTGCACCGGGAGTATACAGTTCCGTGGAAATCAACTCGAAAAAAGGTTACCTTAAAAAAACTTTTTGGGTTATTTTAATCGGCAATTAGAGCAATGACACATTTTTCTGAAGATGAAGCGATGGCCGCTCTCAGTTCATACGTAAAAGGCGTGACGGACCAGGAAATAAAAGTACTTATTCTGAAACTCAAGAACGAGATCAGGAAAGAAGACGTGACGTGGGAGCAGATAAGAGAGATACTGGCTGAGATCAAAAGCAAAGACGGCAGCGCGCTCAAAGACATAATCCCTTTTCTTGTGTATTGACCGGGCACGGAAAATCCGCACGAAAAACACGCAAATGGCAAACCTGATTGACTGCATCGGCAACACTCCGGTAATAAGGCTCAGAAGCGTACCGAAAGACGGACGCTCAAAGATATGGGCGAAGCTTGAGAACTTAAACCCTGCGGGCAGCATAAAGGACAGGGCATGTATCGCCATGCTAAGACAAGCGGAGCATAAAAACCTGATAGAACCCGGTAAAACAACCGTAATCGAAGCGTCAAGCGGGAACACCGCGATAGGAATAGCCCTTTGCTGCCGGGCAGGCGGCTACGACTTCACCGTTGTTATGCCCGGGGATACGGCAAAAGAGAAAGTCCAGGTAATAAAAGCGTTTAAGGGACAGGCGGTTCTCACCGACCCAAGCCTGGGGCTTCGAGGGTCGAGAGAAAAGGCTCGCGAGATAGAACGCGAAAACCCGGATTCCTATTTTCTTGACCAGTTCAAAAACACAGCGGACATAGGGATTCACCGCGAGGAAACCGCGAAAGAAATAAAAAACCAGATACCGGGACATCTCGATGCCTTCGTGTGCGGAGTCGGAAGCGGGGGAACGGTAATGGGAGTGGGCTCTGAACTCAAAAAAATCTACCCCGGTCTCAAGGTAGTGGTGGTCGAACCCACAGAAAGCCCTACTCTTTCCGAGGGGAAAGAAGGTACTCACGGCATCTGCGGAATATCGCCCGGGTTCGTTCCCGAGAAGCTTGATACCGGCGTGATCGACAGAATCTACGCGGTTTCCACGGAGGATGCCCGTGAATGCGCCAAAACTCTCGCTTCCGAGGAAGGCATACTGGTCGGAATATCTTCGGGAGCCTGCCTCAGCGCGGCCCTTGGGATCTCAGAAGAACTTCGAGACGGCGGCCAGGTGCTTGTAACTTTCTGCGACAGTGGAGAGATGTATCTGGGAACGGACCTTTACGATTAAAAAACCCATTTGAGCAACAAGGTTAGGAAGTGGTCTTTTTTACGGAAACCTGTTGTTGTTTTATCACCGCGATTGATTATAATCGAACCGGTAACATAGGAAACATGCAGCCTTGACAAGAACTTTTTGTTTCGCATAGATTTTTTAATAAAACCTTCCAGTGAAACTATGATATTATCCGTTACGCCCGTAGGCGGGCATGTATGTGGGGGCCTCCCACAGGCTAAAACCCGTGGGAGGCCTCTCTTTTGAAAACAGCGATTTTCATCGACGGTGGATATCTGCGGGTGTTAGTTCGGCAAGCTGACCTTGAATATACGCCTGACTACATTGAAACCATTGCCCACTCTTGTCTTTTAGAAGACGAATTCCTTCTACGCATCCTCTATTACGACTGCGCGCCGTACAAAGGAAATCCAAAGCTTCCCGTCTCCGGAAAACCAATCGATTTCACGGGCTCTGATGAATGGATAAAGGTTTTGTCCGCCAAGCCACAATTCGCTGTTCGCTTCAGTGTTTTAAAGTTTCGGGGATTTGTGCCCAAGAAAATCCCCCTCTCTACAAGCACACTATCGCAGGTGGCCCTAGTACAATTTCCCGGGCAGACATTAGCCAGAGAATTACTTTCCCACTCTGACTTCCAACGCCAAGTCGAATGGCCCGACTAAATGAGTCAAGACTTTTCGCGCAACAAAACAGCAAGTCCATTCTCTTATGGATTTGGATAAAGGAAAACGCTGGGATCTTGGCATTATCAAAACCCGTTTGAAATGAAAATTTAACTATGTTATTTTATCTTCCGGATATGTTTATCCGCGTGAGAGTTGTGTAAATATCAAGGAATAATATATGTCAGCAAACATTTTTAAAAACCTTGTGCTCTGGGTGGCCATATTCGTCGGAGTGTTCGCCGTGTACCAGTTCATGAACACCTCGGCGAACGTCTACTCGGAAATATCCTACAGCAAATTCCTGGAACACCTGGATAACGACAGGCTGGCAAGGGTAGAGTTCGGCGAAAACATAATAAGGGGAGAGCTTAAAAACGCCGACCCCGAAGACCGCGGATTCACAACCACCGGCCCCGCGGGAGAACTCCTTATCGCAAAGCTTGAGGAAAGCGGAGTGGAGTTCAGTTTTTCCCATCGCAAACAGAGTTCGCTTACACAGATACTGATAAACTGGGGCCCTCTTTTCATACTGGTCGCACTCATGGTCTTTTTCATGAGACAGGTACAGGCCGGAGGGACGAAAGCGATGAGTTTCGGAAAAAACCGCGCGAGGATGCTCTCCGATGAACAGAACAAGATCACCTTCAAGGACGTGGCCGGAGTCGAGGAGGCAAAAGAGGAAGTAAGCGAAATAGTGGAGTTTCTGAAAAATCCGGAGAAATTCACGCGGCTTGGAGGAAGAATACCCAAGGGAGTCCTTCTGGTCGGTCCCCCGGGAACGGGAAAAACCCTCCTGGCAAAAGCCATAGCCGGAGAAGCGGGAGTGCCGTTTTTCATCATAAGCGGGAGTGACTTCGTGGAGATGTTCGTCGGAGTCGGAGCTTCAAGGGTAAGGGACCTGTTCATACAGGCCAAGAAAAACGCCCCTTGCATAATATTCGTTGACGAACTCGACGCCGTGGGAAGACACAGGGGAGCAGGACTAGGAGGGGGCCACGACGAAAGGGAGCAGACCCTTAACCAGCTCCTGGTCGAGATGGACGGCTTTGAAGGGAACGAGGGCATTATAGTCATGGCCGCCACGAACCGCCCGGACGTGCTTGACCCGGCGCTTCTCAGGCCCGGGAGGTTTGACCGCCAGGTTGTCGTTCCGAGGCCGGATGTCAGGGGAAGAGAAGCCATCCTGGTCGTTCATTCAAAAGACACCCCGATGGCTGCTGACGTTGATCTTTCGGTGATCGCCAGGTCCACCCCGGGTTTCTCCGGAGCCGACCTTGAAAATCTGGTCAACGAGTCGGTTCTTCATGCTGCCCGCAACGACAAGGAACAGGTCTCCATAGAAGACTTTGAATACGCAAAAGACAAGGTCACAATGGGAGTTGAGAGAAAAAGTATGCTGATAAGCGAAAAAGAGAGAAAAATCACCGCTTATCACGAGGCCGGACACGCGCTCGTAGCGAAACTTACTCCCGAGGCCGATCCCATACACAAGGTGACGATCATACCGAGAGGAATGGCTCTCGGAGTTACTCAGCAGCTCCCCCTTGAAGACAAGTACACCCTGTCGAGAACCTATCTCCTTTCCACAGTAAAGGTGCTTCTGGGAGGCAGGGCCGCCGAAGAACTTGTGTTTTCCGAAAGAACCAGCGGCGCCGCGAACGACCTTGAGAGAGTTACCGACATAGCCAAAAAAATGGTATGCGAATGGGGAATGAGCGAAGTTGTGGGACCGGTAACTTTCGGCAAAGGGGAACAGCAGCCTTTCCTGGGCAGGGAAATATCGAGAAAAAGCGATTACAGCGAAGATACCGCGGTGCAGATCGATCAGGAGACAAGGAAGATCGTGAACGAAAGCTACGACGAGGTGATGAAGCTCCTCGGAGACAATTTGGATCTTCTGCATGAACTCTCTTCCCTGCTTCTTGAAAAAGAAGTCGTAGACTCGGCGGAACTTGACGAACTGGTGTCAAAAACACGTGAGTTCAGGCCGGAAGCGAAAAAGCCGTTCGATATAACCAGCAGGGTCTGATTCCCAGGGTTCTGCCCTGCCCCGCCGCTGTTTTCTGGCTGTCTTTGCAAAACCGGGAGTAAAAGCCCTTTGCTAAAGTCTTCAGTCCACAAAGCAGATCAGAACGCACCAGAACATCATTTGATAAAACTCGGTTCAAAAGAACTGGATCTCAGCCAAAAACCCCTCGTCATGGGAATCGTGAACATGACGCCGGACTCCTTTTATGACGGCGGAACGTACAACGATCCCCAAAAAGCTCTCGGGAGAATCGCCTCTTTAATCAGAGACGGGGCCGATATTATCGACATAGGAGGAGAATCCACAAGGCCGGGTTCTCTCGGCGTGAGCACGGAAGAGGAGCTTGACAGGGTTATACCGGTAATAGAAGCGGCTTCGGTGGAATTTGACACCGTAATATCCGTCGACACCACAAAAGCGGCCGTCGCCGAGGAGGCTCTTGGGTGCGGAGCCTCGATGGTAAACGATATAAGCGGACTGAGTTTCGAGCCGCAAGTGGCGCAGAAAGTATCGGAGAAAGGAGCCGCAATCGTACTCACCCACACAAGTTCACGCCCGCTGGACATGCAGGAGAAAACCCAATACAGTTCGCTTATTCCCGATATAGCGGACTTTCTTCTGAATTCGGCTCAGGCGGCAATGGCGGCGGGAGTGCCGCGGGACCACATAATAATTGACCCGGGCATCGGATTCGGAAAAACCACTCCGCAGAACCTCGAAATCATAAGAAAGCTCGAGGAATTCTGCCGGCTCGGGTTTCCGGTCTGCATCGGAACCTCGCGAAAATCCTTTATAGGAGAAATCCTGGGGAGCCCGCTTGCCGAGCAAAGATTGATAGGATCCGTCTGTTCAGTAATAATATCAATGCTCAAGGGTATTTCTATCGTAAGAGTTCATGATGTACTTGAGACAGTGCAGGCGATTAGGACGGTAAAGAGCATATACGGGACTAACTAGGATATGACAGATTCTACCATACAGAACTTTCGATTCTTTTCCGACAGTCTGGATATCCTGATCGTCGCCATAATATTTTTCTACGTACTGAAGGCCATAGAGGGAACCAGAAGCTCGCAGATCCTGGTAGGACTCGTGGCTATGGCGGTTCTTTACTTCGCCTCGAGGAAATGGGGTTTTTTCACGCTTAACTGGGTGCTTACGCACTTTCTCGGCTTCGCTATCCTCATAATAATAATTCTCTTTCAGGATGATATAAGAAGAGGGCTTGCGAACATAGGGAAAAAACCTCTTCTCTTCAGTTTCGCAAAACATGCCGTAAACGAAGCAATGATAGAAGAGCTGGGGGATGCCTGTTCTTTTCTTTCTTCAAGGAAAATCGGAGCCCTGATAGCCATTGAAAGGCAGGAGAGCCTAAGAGTGTTTCCCGGAAGACCCATTAACGCCAGCTTATCAAGCGAGATGCTTATAACCATTTTCAACCCGGCGTCCCCTCTTCACGACGGAGGAGTGATAGTCAAAGACGACGTTATTGTTTCAGCCGGGTGCTTTTTCCCGATCAGTACTGACCTTGAACTGGGAACGGAGCTTGGAACAAGGCACAGGGCGGCAATAAAGCTCTCCAACGAGACTGACGCCGTCGTTGTAGTCGTGTCCGAGGAAACGGGGAAGATCTCGCTGGTGGCGGACGGAGAACTTAAGAGAATCGCCAACGATAGACTGCTTAAGCCGAGTCTGGTTTCCGAACTTACCACCGAGAGCCTGAGCAGCATAAAAACAGGCCAGGCAGGAAAAGCCTGATGGAGAAAAAACCTTTCTTTCAAGGTCTTACAAAAAAAACAATCGCGCTCGCGCTGGCCGTAATGCTCTGGGCATTTACGAACTTCGAACTTGACGTGGAAAGGGACGTCAGGATTCCGCTTCACCTAAGCGGCCTGCCTGAAGACCTTATTATCGTGAACAATGCCCCCGAAAATGTTGACCTATCTCTCAGGGGAGCGAGAAATCTGCTCTCTTCATTTGCCTTCTCGAACAAGTCAATTCCCGTTGACCTGCAGAAAACGGAAAGGGGTGTCCTTAAAATAGACTTAAAGCGCGCGGCATCGCAGATAGTTCCCAGAGGAATCGATATAGTCGCTGCGAGGCCCTCAAAGCTCTCTCTTAACATAGACATGCTTGTGACGAAAAGGTTCAAGGTGAAACCCGTGCTCGGAGAACCGGACTCCGGCTACGAGATATCGAAGAAATTAAAAGTCGTCCCGCAATTCGTAAAGGTAAAAGGACCCGCTTCGCAGCTTGGCAAGCTGGAAAGCATAGAAACGGCGAAAATAAAGCTTGAAGGCGAAAAAGCCGAGTTCACGGCGCCGGTGCAGCTGCAGCTGCCATCCCAGTACATGGAAGTCCTCGAAGGCGATCACGTGAACGTAACGGTTTACATAAAAGAGATAATACTGTCCAAGGAGTTTCGGGATGTCGACATAGTTCCCCGGAATTTCGGAGAACTCGAATACACTACAACTCCCGAGCTTAAGGCCACACTGGTATTCAACGGCCCCTACAAGACCATCAACGACCTTACGAGCAATGATGTCAAAGTTTTCATAGACGGGACGGAGATGGGCGAGAGCAGGGTGAAAAGACTCAGGGTAAAAGTTCAGTATCCAAGTTCAGATCTGCTGAAACTTACGAAGACCTCTCCGACGAGTGTCAGGGTCAGGGTCAAACCGCCTCCCCCGGAAGAATCCCCCGAGACGTAAATCATGAAAAAGTCCGCATCTGAATTTCCCGAAAGAAAGATTTTTGGAACCGATGGAATAAGAGGGGTTACCAACACCTATCCAATGACCCCCGAGGTATCGCTTGCTCTCGGAAAAGCGCTCACAAAATATCTGTCCGGGAAAACGGGCAGCCACGTGAAGATACTCGTCGGCAAAGACACCCGCCTTTCAGGCTACGTCTTCGAACAGGCAATAGCCTCGGGCATAACGTCCATGGGAGCCGACGTACTGCTCGTCGGTCCCCTGCCCACTCCTGCCATAGCCTTTCTCACTTCAAACATGAGAGCCACGGCCGGCGTGGTCATCTCCGCGTCGCACAATCCCTACACCGATAACGGAATAAAGATATTCGATTCCACGGGCTTCAAGCTCCCGGACACAACGGAGGCTGAAATAGAGAACATGGTTCTCGGAGAAAAACAGCTAAGCCCCCCTCCCCTGACGGGAAAGGCGAAAAGAATCGAGGACGCGGTCGGACGCTACATAGTGTTTCTCAAAAACACCTTCCCTGATAATCTTACGCTCGACGGGGTGAAGATCGTAGTTGACTGCGCCAACGGAGCCGCGTACAAGGTCGCACCCATAATCTTCGAGGAACTTGGGGCCGAGGTGATCACGATCGGCACTGAGCCCAATGGAACGAACATAAACGTTGACTGCGGAAGCCTTCGCCCCGAAATACTCTGCGAAGAAGTAGTGCGAAGCGGTTCCGACATAGGAATAGCGCTTGACGGAGACGCGGACAGGGTGGTTTTCTGCGATGAAAACGGAAATGAGGTTGACGGCGATCATGTGCTTGCGATCTGCTCATCCGAAATGCTTGAAACCGGCACCCTGGCAACGGACACCGTGGTGGCTACCCAGATGAGCAACATGGCCCTTGAGAACTACCTCAGCGCAAAAGGGCTGAGACTCAAGAGAACCCGCGTGGGAGACAGATACGTGGTAGAAGCAATGAGAGAGCTGGGAGCAAACCTGGGAGGCGAGAAATCGGGTCACCTGCTGTTTCTTGACCACTCGACAACGGGAGACGGACTGCTGGCCTCGCTTCAGATTCTGGGCATAATGAAAAGAAAGGGGAAACAGCTTTCTGAACTCGCCGGGATAATAGATTTGTTTCCCCAGGTTCTTAGCAGTCTTGAAATCAAAGAGAAAAAACCGTTTGAGCAGATCCCGGGGCTTGTCGAGATCGTCAGGGAATCTGAAAAAATCCTTGGAGACAAAGGAAGAATAAACCTCAGATATTCCGGAACCGAACTGCTGGCGCGGGTAATGGTGGAGGGAGAGGATGAAACCCTGATAAACGGAATCGCTTCCCGCGTATCTTCCGTAATAAGCGAGAACATCGGAACAGGAAATCTGTAGATGAAAACCAGACTGAACGTAAACGTTGACCACGTAGCAACCCTGAGACAGGCAAGGATGGGAGACGAGCCCGACCCCGTGACCGCAGCCGTGCAGGCTGAACTCGCCGGAGCGAGCGGAATAGTGGTCCACCTTCGTGAAGATCGTCGACACATTCAGGAAAGGGACCTTCTTCTGCTGAGACAGACGGTGCGGACGAAACTTAACATGGAAATGGCCGTAACGGACGAAATGATTGAGATTGCGTGCGAGACGCTTCCCGACGTCGTGACTCTCGTTCCGGAAAAAAGGCAGGAGATAACCACTGAAGGAGGACTTGACGTGCGCGGGGATACGGAGAGAATTGCCGCGGGGATTGAAAAACTGAAGAGCTCCGGGCTGTTCGTAAGCATTTTCATAGACCCTGACCCCGAACAGATAAGCGCCTCCGCGCAGACCGGAGCCCATATGGTTGAACTCCACACCGGAAGTTACGCAAACGCCCGCGACGAGACCGGGATGATGATGGAACTTGATAAGATCAGAAAATCAACGGAAGACGCCCTCTCCCACCGACTCAGGGTATCCGCCGGTCACGGGCTTAACTACGTTAACGTGACCGCGGTTTCACGGATAGACGGGATTGAGGAACTCAACATCGGCCACAGCATAATTTCACGGGCGGTTCTCTCCGGAATGGAGGAAGCCGTAAGAGACATGATCAATCTGCTATAGTATTTTTCTACAGCAGGGAATAAGGCAAAAAGATATGGTTTCAGGCATAGGCATCGATATGGTTCGCAACAGTCGCATAGAGAACCTTATTGAGAGGTGGGGGGAGAAATTCCTTCGAAAGGTCTTCACCGATGATGAACTCGCGCAGAACGGTGACGGCAAAAACAGAAACATAAGCTACGCGGCCAACTATGCGGTCAAGGAAGCCTTCGTGAAGGCGCTGGGGACCGGGTTCAGACGGGGAATAAAATTTCACAACATAGCGGTCAAGCGCAATGAGCTTGGAAAACCCTTCATAGACCTCAGGGGAAGCACAAAGGAAATCGCTGAACAAAGGGGCCTGACCCGAATTCATACCACCATATCACACGACGGGGAATACTCCGTCGCCGTAGTTATACTTGAGGACTGATCACCCAAACTCGGATCTCCGTCCCGCCCTTGCGGATTCGAAAAAAACGCTCCTGCAACCTGGGAGGGATATCAAGCCGACATGTGCTATCTTTAACCCGGTAGGCCCGAAATGTTTAAGAATCTGAAAAAACTCCGCCTAAAGGGAGTGGACAGCGTAAAACCGGGGCTCGGCAGAATCACCGCGGTTCTTGAAGAACTGGGGTTTCCTCACAGGAAAAAGGATTACGTCGCCGTTGCCGGAACTAACGGCAAGGGGTCCGTGGCGGCCTGTATCGCGTCAATATTCGAGGTGAACGGCTATCGCGCAGGTCTCTTTACCTCCCCTCACCTGATCAACGTCACGGAAAGAATAAAAGTGGACGGAGAGGAAATAACCTGGGAGCAGCTTGAAGAGACCCTCGGCACGATTTTTGCCGCCTGCGCCGGGATTGGCGTGGAGCTCAGTTATTTCGAAACGCTCACGGCAGCTGCATTTCTTCACTTCAACGGCAAGTCAATAGATGTAGGCGTGCTTGAAGTGGGAATGGGCGGGAGATGGGACTCGACAAACGTATGCGATCATCTGGCAGGCGTCATAACGAACGTGTCCTTTGACCACACCGAATACCTGGGAAACACTTTGGGTGAGATTGCCGGGGAAAAAGCCGGAATAATCAAAAAAAACGGTCTCGTGGTGACAGGATGCACGGGCGAGGCCCTCTCGGTAATCGAGCGCAGGGTCCGGGAGAACTCCTCAACATGCCACAGAATCGGAGCGGAGTTCACTTACGGGGAAAAAGAAGATCTGAGCTTTGATTACATGGGGCCCAGGTGGAACGTTCCGGGACTCAGAATTTCTCTCGCGGGCACGCACCAGGTGGAAAACGCCGTTATATCCATAGCGGCAGCCGAGTTGCTGACAATGCATACCCGCTACAAAACGGACCCGGAAAAAATAAAAGAGGCTTTTGCTGGAGTCAGTCTGGGGGGGCGAATGGAGTACTTAAACAGGGAAACTCCCGTTATAATCGACGGCGCGCACAACCTCGCCGCGGGGGAGAACCTTGTTAAGTCCCTTGAGTTTTATCATCCGGGGAAAAAATTCAATTTCCTGATAACGATGCTTGAGAACAAAGACATCGGAGGGTTCACCGAAACGCTCTCCCGCGTTTCGGGAAAACTGATCATAACGGAACTTGCCGGAGTCAAAAAGTCGTTGGAAACGGAGAAAATTCTGGCGCTTGCCCGGGGACAGTTCGACTCGGTCGAGACGGTAAAAGATCCTCTGGAGGCATATGAAAAACTTCTTGGCTACGGAGAAGCAGCCTGTGTTTGTGGTTCCTTTTATCTCATAGGTTATCTTAAAGAGGCAGTCCAAAATGAAAAAACTCTCGATAGTAAGTAACGATCTTTTCCTGGCTCACCAGAACCCTCCCGGACATCCGGAGTGTCCGGAAAGACTGACCAGCATTCTGGGAGCACTTGAGAGTTCGGGTCTCATGGAGAAAACGGTTCCAGCCGACACAAGGCCCGCTACGGAGGAAGAGATCACTCTGGTACACAGCAAGCCCTATTTCGATATGGTCAAAGGCACCTCCGGCAAGGAGTTCTCGAAGCTTGATGCCGACACCTCTACGTGCGAAGTTTCTTTTGACGCCGCGCTTGCGGGTTCCGGGGGGCTTATATGCTCTGTAAACGATATTCTTTCAGGGGAAATCGATACCGCGTTCGTACTCCCCCGCCCTCCCGGACATCACGCTGAACACGACAGGGCGATGGGGTTCTGCCTGTTTAATCACGTGGCGGTCGCCGGGGCCCACCTGTTGGCCAACTGCGGTCTTGAAAGAGTCCTGATCATAGATTGGGACGTGCACCACGGAAACGGCACCCAGCATATCTTCTATGATTCAAGCAGTGTGCTCTTCTTCTCAGTGCACCAGTTCCCGTTTTACCCCGGCACCGGAAGCTTAAAGGAACTCGGATACAAAGAGGGACTTGGGTACACGGTTAACGTCCCCTGCCCCGCGATGCTGGGAGATGAAGATTACCTCAGAATCTTCGCCGAGATACTCGAACCCGTGGTGGAGCAGTACTCCCCGGAATTCATTCTCATATCCGCGGGCTTTGACGCTTACCAGGTCGACCCGCTGGGAGGAATGCTGGTTACCTCAGAAGGTTTCGCCAGGCTTACAAGATTCGTTATGCGACTCGCCGAGAGACACTGCGGCGGAAATATCGCCTTTTTGCTCGAGGGCGGCTACAACACCGCAGAGATGGGACTGATCATGCGGTCGGTCATCGAGGAAATACTTGATCTTAAGGTGTCAGATAGCGGTTTTGATCCTAAAAGGACAACCTGCGAACACACCGTCTCGGAGATCAGAAAAATTTACTCGAAATTCTGGGATTTCTAGAAGCTTACTGGTTTTTAAGAAGAATCAGGAAAAATGGGGTTAGACCTTGTTTGGGGAATTACATACATAAATAAAGAACTAAAAACCCACATTCAAGCAGGAAGAATAGTGTATCCTAGTTCTTTCCATTTGTTGTGTACGTATGCTTCAAACTGTGGTATTTCTTTTATGTAGTCTTTTTGAAGTATAAGTGCTAACTCATAACCACTGTCTGTAAAATACACGGAACCGGCACTAAAGAAATAAGTGGAATCAGGGGCTTTCTTCAGCTTAAGCCGTTTAACATTGTTGCAATACAAAACAATAATTGTTTCAGGAAAATTTCTTAGTTCAAATCCGGTCAAACTTTCAAACCGTATCATACCAATATTTTCTAGGTGCATTAATCTGCCAAAATTAATTTCTTTATCTCACAACTTGAACTTTAAAACGCACCACTGAGTTCGATAATCTCTTTTCAGGGGA
>JAPPAR010000036.1 GCA_026705445.1 Candidatus Dadabacteria bacterium | reverse complement strand
CCTCTTATGTTCGAGGATGATGACAGGGAGGAGAAAAGAAGCAGTCCCGTGGAGCAGGCCGAGGTATCTGAGAGCGCGAAGAGGAAATACAGGACGAAGAAAACCGAAGAGAGATTCAGTGTTCACAGCTTAAGGACTCTTATGGAAGATCTTGGTACGTTGAGTCTTAACGATGTAACTCCTCCCGGGAGTCCTGAGCACAGACTGCATATCTGTGCGGAGTCTACGGCTCTTCAGCAAAGAGCGTTTGAACTGCTTGATGTTGAACCGGGGAGATTTGTTCCCAGTACAGCTACAGGTTGATTCTGCACAATACCCCTGTCTTTACTGATCAAAGTGCCTTTTTAATAAATGAAGTTCGGTTTAGTTTTGTGATACCCGCAGGGGCGGATAAGGGCGGCAAGTTGTCCATTTGATGCCGCTTTCAGTTCTTTCGCAGAGAGCATGGAATTTTCACTGAAAGTCGCTATGGCTCGCTCCATGTTTCTCCCGGAGGTGTTCTGGGGGAGTATGGCTCCCGTGGCGCGCTCAAGCCTTGTACGGGCGGGAAATGCTTGTCAAGTCAAATACATAAATCCCTTTTCTTTCTCCTTCATCCACCTGAAAAAAGGGGTAAAACGCCCTGTTCATGTGATCGGCCTCGAGCACTTTCGTCCGGTATCGTAAGTCCTTATTATTATGTGTTACCCTATTCCGCAACTAATAACCACCCGGCTTTTTACGAATCGCGGAATTTGAGGCACCTTATGAGCACGGATTTTAGTTTGAAGAATTTATCGATCCATGAGCGGATTCGTCTTTTAGAAAACCTATGGGACAGCATCGCCTCCGATCAGAACTCTATCTCTCTTTCATTCGTGCAGAAAGTCGAACTGGACAAGAGGCTCGAGGCTTACGAAACAGATAAAAATCCGGGACGACCGGTGGATGGAGTCGTTCCGGAAATCCGTGGGAAACTGTGAATTACGAAATCCGGTTCTGCGAAAAAGCGGACTTTTTCTGTGTCTCTTCCCGCTGTGTCAGGGGATGAATTTCTTGAAGAATTATTTTCCATCCGTTATTTCTTGCTCAAGCCTGAATCAGGCTGAAATTGAATCACGGATTGCCTGGCCGAGAGTTGCCGAATTCCACATTGTGCCAACGAGCACCCGAAAAATGGACCGGCACCTCGGTCAGGTTCCGTGATAAATGTTCAGCAGGAATCACCTTCGGCAATGTCCATTCGGATTTCCAATCGTTCATTGCGATGTTCGCAGAATTTTTATTAAACCAGCACCTTGCTATCGCTTTGGGCCAGAATTCACTTCCATAGCAAAGCAGGATTCGGCAACCGCGGCTACAATCGCTTTCATCCTCCGGCCCTGCAGAATATCTACTATTTCATTGACAAAGAAATTTTCTTTGGTAAAGTAAGGATATGGCTAAAGTAAGCAGTAAATTGCAGGTAACGGTGCCAAAAGCAATTGCCGAGCGTTACGGAATCCGGCCAGGGGATGATATACGTTTTGAGGAGGCCGGAGAGACCATTCGCGTGGTGCCCCCCAATGCCCAAGCGCAGAAAAAGGAGCTCGATACCGAAACGCGTCTGCGTATGTTTGATGAGGCAACCGCACGCCAACGGGCCCGTGAAGCGGTGAGACCAATGTCTCCAGCGACTGAGCGGGGCTGGACCCGGGAAGAACTCTACACTCGGGGCAGCCCAGATGCTGATTGACACCAACATATTGGTCTATCGTTACGACAACCGTTTCCCCGACAAACAACGGATTGCAGAGAGTGTTCTTCGCGGTGGCATAGCTGGCGGACATCCCCGCATTGCGCACCAGTCGATAGTTGAATTCGTTGCGTCAACAACCCGGGGAATGCCCGAAAACCGCATACTTGATCTTCCGGATGCGATACGCGAAGCGGAAGAACTGATGTCCCAATTCCCGATTATTTACCCTGATGAATCCGTGCTGCGAACGGCTCTGCGCGGGGCAGTGGTATACGGCCTGTCGTGGTTTGATGCTCACATATGGTCCTACGCCGAAGTTCACGGCATAAGGGAACTGTTCTCAGAAGATTTCCAGCATGGTCGCATGTACGGCACGGTAACTGTGCAGAATCCGTTTCTACTTTATTCCTGAATCCGGCAAAAGACGGGGGAAACGGTGTCATCAATAGAGCCAGACAAGCAACTGAAGGCAGAGATTAGCGTACACCCCGGCCAGAACGTCATCCATAATGATACCGTACCCACCCGGAAGCCTCTCAACTCTTCTGACTATGTTCGACTCCCGAAACAACATATGTCACTCGGTGGCCGAAGAGGTAAGAAACCATTTCGGCGAGAAAACCTTTGACACCGTGATAAGCAGAAACGTGAAGCTAGCCGAAGCGCCAAGCTATGGAAAACCGCTTCTGCTTTACGAAATAAAGTCGAGCGGAGCACAAAACTATATGAAACTCGCAAACGAGATAATAAGCAGAGCGGAGGTTAACTGAAGTGAAAAGACGGAGTCTGGGAAGAGGACTTGATTCGCTTATACCCAAGAATCTGGAAACGGAATCGGGAGGGTATCAGATGGTAAGCACGGACCTGCTGAAGCCAAACGCTTCGCAGCCGAGAAAACAATTTGAACAAAGCGCTCTTGAGGAACTTGCGGAGTCAATAAAGGAAAACGGAGTCATACAGCCGCTTATCGTCAGGAAGATAGACGGCGGTTTCGAAATAGTTGCCGGAGAGCACAGGTGGAGAGCGGCAAAAATAGCAAAACTAGAGAAACTGCCCGTGATAATAAGGACCTCGACTGATCAGGACGTAGCGGAACTCACGTTAATAGAAAACATACAAAGAGAGGACTTAAATCCCATTGAAGAGGCAGAGGCTTATGAGAAACTCGCGGAGCGCTTCGGGCTTACTCACGAGGAGATAGCGAAGAAAACGGGAAAAAACCGTTCTGTCATCACAAACCAGATGAGACTCCTCAAGCTTTCCGAAAATACTAAAAAAGCCCTTGTCTCGGGCACAATAACCGTGGGGCACGCAAGGGCTCTTCTGGCCGCTTCTTCACCCGGGCAGATGGATTCCCTTCTCGGCAAGGTGCTGAAAAAGGATCTTACGGTAAGGAGGACCGAAGCGCTTGTAAAAAAGAAAAACGCAACAGCAGGATATGTGTGTCGAGCAACACATTCTTCACTTCAGGCTGTCCCACTGC
>JAPPAR010000035.1 GCA_026705445.1 Candidatus Dadabacteria bacterium | reverse complement strand
CATTCGGCAAACAGGACCAGATCAGAGTTCGAACCCAGTACGGAATAGAGTGTGTACTCGCTACCCAAGATAGAAGCTATGTAGTCCTCTTCCTCTAAAGCATTGAGGTGTTGAATGTACCTGCTGTTCCTCGCGCCGGCGCGGTAGATTGCTTCCAGCTTGAGCAGCAGGGAGCCCCTTGTAAGCTGCGCATCCACGCTGAATTGGCGAATCTTCTCGTAATGCGGAGCCAGGACCAATCCGGAGTCGAGAAATATCGGCAAAAGGGTGGGCTCCCGGTTCGTACCGTTAAACAGGCTGAGACCAATCTCGAGCGGTCCTAATGAGCCGCTGTACCGGCCGGCAAGATCAATATGCCACTTTTTCGCGCCGGATTCGTATGAAATCATGTCCTGGTCTACAATGAACTCATACCGCTGGCGGCCCCGCGGGCCCGGATAGATGCGCGCACGGTGCCACGTCATCGCGAACAGTTCCAGTGCTCCCCAGTCACCCGACCAAGTGAAATGGGCCATTGGCTGACCCATCTTTGTCTTTTCGTTCGGGTGTTCAATAACGTCGGTCTGGTTGATGATATCCACCAGGGAACGCAGTTCCGCGACGCCCCAGAACACCCGGTCGATGCCCAGACGCAATTCCCATTCGCCATCGCCTATATCGCCGTACATCAGCAGATAGGCCTCAAGGAAATCAGCGTACGTGCGGTCCGGATCCCCGGCATCGTACCGCAAAAAGGGAGTCACCGCTATGCTTGTGCCTTCATCGTTCTCAACATAGAACGTCGTCTCAAGCGCAAGCCCGCCGGCATACGAACGCTGGTCGGGATACACAGCATCTTGGGGGTACAGCCAAGCCTCAGTCGAGAGGCGCCCGGAGACATCAATCCCCTCGGCGAAGCCGGCCGGGTACGCCACGGTCGGGAGCACCGAAACAAGCATCCCCAGCACCACCGCTAAAATCGCCGGGATGACTGAAGCCGGAACGCTCTTGCCGCTCTCACCGGGTTCGGTGAACGGATTTTTGAGAATCCGGCACTGGGTCCTTTCAAACAACATGATTGTAGTGCGTAAACCTCATTTTATTCAGAGATATAGTAACCTAAATTTTTGCGTTCCAAGTCTTGAACCGGAATTATATTCAAATCTGGTTTTATTGAAGTTCTGAAAAAAGCGGGCCGGGTGATCCAAAGAATGTTTTTGACCCATTGACGGAGATCGGATAAGATCGTTTCCTAAAATTCAGAAGAAAAGTCAGAAGTTGATAAGAAATCTTTCATATAGAAAACTCTACAGAGGGAAACACAAATGGCAGATGACTCCCATAACCCAGTTTCAAATGCAGTTCAGCCGGATGATATTTTGGAAAGGCTGTCGAAGTACCGCAGAAGCCAAGGGCTGAGCAAGGAAGAGTACGCCAGCACGGTAACGGCGTTTTACAACCTCATTACCGACTTTTGCGAGCGTGGATGGGGACAGTCGATTCACTTCGCAGTGATGGAGCCGGGGGTGTCTTTCGAGGAATCCATTGCCAACCATGAGTATTTTCTGGGCGAAGCCATTGGGTTGAGACCGGGTATGAAGGTGCTGGATGTCGGGTGCGGCGTGGGCGGACCCCAACGCTCCCTCGCAAGAAAGTTCGGCACTTCGATCGTGGGCCTCAACATCAACAAATATCAGCTCGGGAAGTGCTCCGTGTATAACAGCGAGGCTGGCCTGGACCATCTCTGCAGCGTCCTGCACGGCGATTTCCTGAATATACCGGCGGAAGACGGAAGCTTCGACGCGGCTTACCATATCGAGGCCTTGTGTCATGCGCCGGATAAAGCCGCGGCCTATGCCGAGATATTCCGTGTATTGCGGCCCGGCGCGGTCTTCGTCGGCTACGACGTGTGCACGACCCCGCTTTACGATGGCGGAAATCCTAAGCACCGGGAACTCAAGGAAATAAACGAATACGTCTCCGCTCTTCCGGAAATCGCTTCATTCATGGAGGTAGACGACGGCCTGCGGGCAGCCGGTTTCGAACTTGTCGAGGCGCGTGACCGCGCTCTTGACGCCGACCCCAAGACGCCGTGGTATCAACCGCTGGAAGGGGGCAGCCTGAATCTGAGGAGTTTCTCGAGAACGGCCCTTGGCCGCAAAATCGCCTCGGCGGTTGTGCCCGTTCTGGAAGGCGTGCGCGCCGTACCCAAGGGATCGTCCGAGGCACGAAAAATTATCAATGTCGTGGCCGACAGCCTCCTAGCCGCAGGACGTCTGGGAATTGTTACGCCCATGTACTACCACAAGGCGCGCAAGCCGGGCTGATCCGTACAGGCAACAATCAGGTTCCAACGAAAGCACTGTGCGGCACGGCGGCGGGTGTAATTACCCTGAATGAATCCAGCCGGGAACTCTCATCAATAAATGCCGGGAAAAATCCGGTATTTGACCCGCGCCTGATATTCCGCCCACTTTTCGGCACCGTATTTCTCAGCACAATACGCATCGTCAAAACGTTGACGAAAGGTAAAAAACGTTACGACGAAGACAAAGTAGACCCACGCCCAGGGATTGGTAAAGTAGCCGAATGCCAGGGCAATTGAAAGACCAAGAAAACCTTCGCCCAGGTAGTTGAAGTGGCGAGCGGCACCCCAGAAGCCACTGCACAGGATCTTGCGGTCTCCGGCTTGGATGTACTCAGGCTTGATGATCCCGAGAAATTTGCGGTCGGGCCATCGCTTGAATGTATATTTCTGCATGTTGGCGCCGCGCGAGATGCCCCACCCGAACAGGAACAGGGCAGTCGTCCCGACCAGCCAGAAATATGTCCATCCCGACGAGAACCCGGGAGACGGGTAAGCGGCCATGCCCCAAAGCGGGAGGATAAACAGCCACCCGTAGACCACGAGACCTCCCCAGAACATTTTGAAGCCGATGCCCTCATGGATCAGATCATAGGTATACAGCTGGACGCGCTCGAAGATAAAATAGTCCAGTATGTAGTATGTGTAGAATGCCGCATACAGGAAAACGCCCGGATTATAGTTCTTGCCAAAGATTTCGTAGTTGTACGCAGCCCCAGACAAGGCGTTGAGCGCCAGCATCGTCCCACCGACGACATAGAAATACATCTTTATATCGAAGCGCTCGTTAAAGAACGATATCTCCTGCACCCGCCCGTCCCAAAGCGCCAGAAGCGGGTTTTTTATCCTGCCTTGCGGCTGGCTGAAGACCGCTATGATCGCAAAGATCGTGGTGAAGACCGTTCCGCCGGTCACGGCATAGACCGAGGACCGGTAGAACCACTCACGCGGCATCCCGGTGAGCTCGAAAGCCCACACGATCAGCGCGACCGCAAACACCACGATACCGTTTAGCCGGTAACTGCGGGGTTTACCGGTCTGCGGATTAATAACGTAGCCGGGAACCCGCTTTCCGGGCAGTATAAGCTGCGCAAGGAAAAACACGGCGAAAATCACAAGCGGGGTGAAAAAACCCGCTATAGCTTCCGTCCGGGAAAGCTCGAAAAGGTGGCCAATGCCAAGCCATTCGATCATAACTGAATCCTCCTTTCCCCAGTGAAGTGGTCGCTATACGCACAGAGAAGATCAATGACGCACTGCACTGGAATTGCGTAATGCTAGCAGTATACAGACTATATGGGGACAGTGCTCGGAATTTTTTGGAAATTCAAGTTTCCAGATTTGACTACAACCCGGTCCGGGTATACAATCTCCATATTACGAACTATGGTTACAGGTTTTACAATTCTCTGCAATCATTATCGCGCCACAGGTTAAAACGGAAGGAAGCAACGGCTGGTGAATGATCCTATTGAAAACCATCAACTGAGTTTGCTCGACGAGTTCATATTGATGCTCCTTGACGAGGAAAGCGGCTATTTTTACCAAGTAGCCGCCCACAAAATTAACTGCGCTATCATCGGCGCGGCACTTGCGGAACTTTCCCTCCTTTCGCGTATCGACACGGACGTCGAGTCTCTCCTCCTTCTGGATTCAACAGAAACGGGCAACCCCAGCTTAGACCTGATTCTTAAGGAAATCGTTGATGAACCGGTTCAACACAACGCCCAATACTGGATTGAAAAGCTCTTCAAGCATGCGGAAACAATCACTGATTTTACATTAGAGAATCTGGTTGATCTTGGAGTTCTGGAACATCACCAGGGTGATTTCTGGACAGTGGCAGCTGGCAAACTATACGCGGATGCAGACGGCAACGACGAAGATGCAAGCATAGGTCAGTTCATCAGAACCAGAATCGGCAAAGACATCTTTTCAGACGACATCCCACATCCGCGAGATATTATCATCGTTTGCCTGATCGAAACATGCGATATTTTTCCCCTCATGTTTAAACTCAACAAGAAGGCGGAAGAACGGATTAAGCTTATCTGCAGGATGGACCTCATCGGCCGTTCAATGGCGGACGCGGTCGCAGAAAACATCAATAATCCGTTGCTTACAACTTCTCATCATGGCAAAAAAATCCCGCGCGTCTCACTTCATCGGATACTGCTCAACCCACATGCTCGTACTGGAAACCTTCCGGCACTTTTTGCAGATTTGACAAAGCAGTACGGCCCAGTCTTTGAGATCGCTCCTCCTTTCTCAAAGCCGAATATTTTTCTTTCCGGAGCGGAAGTAAACCGCTGGGTACGTCGACACGGACGGAAGTACCTGACATCCAAGACCCTCTTTGGCGATTTTGAGAAAGTGTATGGGGCGGTAGGCATATTGCCTGCCCTAGATGGCGCGGACCATTTCCGGTACCGAAAAACCATGACTTCAGCCTACTCCCGCGGGAGACTGGAAGAGCAGCTGGATGTGGTCTACAGCAAGGCGCGCGAATACATGGCAAACTGGAAAGTGGGCGAAAGCTATCCTGGAAGGGACCTGTGCCGAAAAATGATCAACGCTCAGATGTCACCTTTATCCATGAATATTGATACGCAGGACATCATGGAGGATATAATTGCCTACAAGGAGCGAGCGCTCAGCACCCATCTCTTAAATATCTTGCCAAAATTCATGTTGGAAACGCCGGGAATGAAACGCAGGGCCAAGGCAATAGACACCTTGATGGAGCGGGTACAAAGTGTCCATACAGCAGCCCAACGGGCCGGTTGTCCGCGAAACTTTGTGGATGATCTGCTAAGCCTCAATGCGAACTACCCGCTATTGATGCCCGAGTCGAATCTGAGTTTCGCTCTATCGGCAGTGGTGCTTGCCAGCATGTACCTGGGTGACGGCTTTAGCTTCGCTCTTTATGCCATGGCGTCACAACCCGAGCTTTACGAAAAAATTCAAAGCGAGGCCGACGCACTGTTTTCAAACGGTGATCCAACTGGCAAAGACCTCACTCCCGCCAATCTGGAAATCACCGATCGCTTCGTCAATGAATGCCTTCGGGTGTACCCGATTGTTCCGATGTCCATGCGCGGCGTCGTGAATACGTTCACGATCGAGGGCTACGAAATACCGCAAGGGGCCAGAATAAACATCGCGCAAACCGCCCCGCACTATATGGAAGATTCCTTCCCGGATCCCTTTTCATTTGATATCGACCGTTACCTGCCGCCCCGCAATGAGCATAAAAAGCCTGGATACGCCCCATACGGACTGGGACCGCACACGTGCCTTGGCAACCGATGGATGACTCTGCACATGGCTGTCAACCTGCTGATCATAGCGCATTACTTTACCCTTCGCGTATATCCCGAAAACTATAAACTTGGGATCACCGCATTTCCATCAATGAAGCCGAACAAGAAGCTTAAATTTCATGTCGCCGAACAGAAACGAGAATTGCCCGTCTGATTATTCCCAAACGGAGAACACTGAAAAAATAAGAAAGGTCGCTATTATCGGTGGTGGAGTATCCGGGTTGGGGGTGGCTTGGGCTCTGCACCGACACCCTGATCTGTTCGAGTTTCGAATTTTTGAAGCCCAGCCTCAGCTGGGTGGCAATGCCGTAACAGCTGACATGCCGCAAAATGATGGAACCTCGATCCCGTTTGATATTTCCGTTACCGCGTGCATCCCATCGGCATACCACCATATGGTGCTGTTCATGCAGCAACACGGCATCGATCTGGTAGACACCAAATTCAACTACAGCGTGAAGTACCGTGGCGAAATCTACGCGCATGATTTCGACTCAGATATCAGGAGTCAGCTGCAACCGGAAATTGCCAGGTTCCAGAAACTCCTGGGGCGTCTCAAGTGGTTCGGCAAGCTTAACCACTCAAGATCCCTACTGCTCAATTCCCTAAATCCATTTAACTACATCAGCATGGGAACCGTTCTTAACTTGGGCAGGTTTTCCGGAGACTTCAGGTACAAGGTTCTGAAGCCGATGTTCGTCAACTTCCTGATGGCAACGAATGTGTTCGACATGCCCGCGTCCCTGTTTGCCCGGTATCTTGAGTTCTTTGATATAGAAACAGCGACAACAATGCATACATGGGATATGGGTACGCGGCGCATATACGAGGAAATGTCCGCAGGGTTCCGGGACAGGATATATCTCAACAGGCCCGTGAGGAAAGTATATCGAAGCGCATCCGGTGTGCTAATTGAAGATGAGAACGGAATCACGGAGACATTTGATGATGTGGTCTTCGCGTGCAACGCGAACCAGACATTGATGATTCTTGACAATCCGACCTTGCTCGAGAGCTTCCTTCTTTCCTCGATTCGTTACGAGAGCGAACTTCACAACCATACGGTTGTACATTCCGATGCCTCTGTCCTCCCGGACAACGCCGCGAAGCCCCTTAAAACCCGGAGCAACCACATTGAACAGTACGGTGCGAGACCAGACAACTATGAAATCACCTACATCATGCACAACCAGCAACCCGGGGCAAAGAAATCGGACAAGCCGTGCCTAGTGACCTACAACCCGATCAGTCGCATCAACGAAGAGAAAATCGTAAAAAAATGGTGGTTTCAGCACATCGTACACGATGTGTCTCACATAGCCTTTCTGATTAATCTGTTTGGTTTCGTTCAGGGGCGCAAAAGAACCTGGCACTGCGGTGCCCATACCCTGATCAACAGCCAAGAGACATGTTTTGTTTCCGGCCTAGCTACGGCGAGACAGATCGGAGCGGACTATCCGTTTCAGGATTCCGAAGCGAGGAAGTGGTTTAACTTCTACGGACGCATGATGTACGGATGGCGCTTCAGAAAGGCCTAGAACAGTCCCGGAATCCCGGTTCCCCGAGGCGTTGCAATTCGTCAGTAGTCGTCATCATCGTCGTCGTCGGATTCACTGAGTCTGTTTAGGGCCTCGACCGCTTCGATGTGCACTATCCGTTCATAAGCGTCCTTTGCCGGCAACCCGATGGAGTGCACAAGGAGACCCCGCGCCTTCTCCCGGTACTGGTAATCATCCAGAGCCAGCAGTCCGAGTGCGTATTGCAGGGGGACATCTTTCGCGTTGGGAGCCAGAACAAGTGCCCTTTCGAAGGAGGAAATGGCATCCTTTTTCCGCGCGCCGTAAACAGTGCGTGCCAGGAATGAACCCATTGCGCCAACCAGTTCCGCATGCCACCGCCCCATGCTGAGATGCGCTGCTACCAGCTTGGGATTAATCCGAAGCGCGTCCTCTGTGGATTCGCGTATTTTTTCCGCCTGGCCAGCTGCCTCGAATGCCCCGACAGTCTCCGCCTGCCGTCCGATAGCACGCGCCAGCTGCAGATGGGCATCCGCATTGCCGGGATCGGAGACAACCGCCTTTCTGGCCAGCGTTACGGCATGCTCAAGCAATTTTTCCTTCTCGCCTTCCCTGGCAATGTAGCGGGTGTGAACTGAAAGCGACTTTGCGGACAATGCGAACCCCTGTGAAGTCCCGAGCTTTTCACCGATCCGGGCTGCTTCGGCGAATCGCCCCTGTGCATAGGCCGCCTTTGCCTCGTCAATGGTTTGTGCATGGGCAACACCGGTCAGCGCCAGGGCGCAAACAAACGCCAGGCAGCGCAGAGAAAACAGGCTGACAGCATTAACCGGACAAAGGTTATTCGACTTTTCGTTTAACGGTTCCGAAATAATTAGTGTCTGAAAGAAAACCGAATGCCTGTGCGTAAGTCCGAACATATTATCTAGAGTACCAACCCCGGGAATTATATTCAAACCAGTATGCGGAGGTTCTAAAAAAGCGGCGCATCCGGCTGATATGACTCACCAGATAAACAACAGCAAGATACAGTGCTATGGGCGGAAAACATAAAGAGTTTGAACCGGAACAGTTCAACGAAGAAAATGCCTTTACGCAAGAGAATTCTAATTTGTTTGCCGCAAAATAACAGTGGTTCCCGTGGATTCAGGTTCGACACAGGCCTTTTGCCAAGTCAGATATATTGATCGCCTATACATAACTTCATGTAATCAGGTATATAATTACTGCTTCAGTTAATCACCCCCTAAGCGACAGGGCAGGCTCTAAATGAATGACAACAAAATCCGGATTTTAGTTGTCGATGATGAAATAGACCTAGAACAGCTTATGCTGCAGAGAATGCGGCGTGAAATTCGCCGCGGTCGCTACGAATTCGAATTTGCGCACAACGGCGCAGAAGCCCTCGAGCTTCTGCGCAAAGACAACGGGTTTGACATCGTGCTGTCTGATATCAACATGCCCGTTATGGACGGGCTGACATTGCTGGCACAGATACCGGAAGTAGACCCCGATATTCGTGCCGTAATGGTCTCCGCATACGGCGACATGGAAAACATACGGACTGCCATGAACCGCGGGGCATTCGACTTCGTTACCAAGCCTATAGATTTCACGGACCTGAAGACTACAATTGAACGTACGATTGAAAACCTTACCCTCTGGCGCAAGGCTCTTGCCGCACGCGACAAGCTTGTAACTCTCCAGAACGAGCTTAATGTGGCGCGGGCGATGCAGCAGAACATTCTTCCAAAGTCCTTTCCAGATTCTCAGGCATTTGATTTGTACGCAAGCATGGTTCCGGCTCTTTCAGTAGGCGGCGACTTTTTCGATGTTTATGAATTTGGTGAAGGCCAGGTCGGAATCGCAATAGCTGATGTGTCGGGCAAGGGAGTGCCTGCGGCAATGTTCATGATGGCAAGCCGTACATTGCTAAAGGCCTGCGCGGCAATTTCCACCTCTCCGGCCGCCGTGCTGGAGCAGGTAAATACGATGTTGTCGGATGAAAACGATGCCATGACATTCGTAACCCTGTTATACGGCATTTACAATACTGAAACGAAAGAATTTGTGTACGCAAACGGCGGACATAATCCGCCGGTCATTGTCAAACCAAACCTGACAACGGAACTGCTGGAACCGACGGGCGGAATTGCCCTGGGGGTGATGCCAGATTTTAAGTATCAGGAAAACACAGTCACCCTTGAACCGAGTTCCATGATTGTGTTTTATACTGACGGAGTGGTGGAAGCCGAAAAAGAAAACAAGGAATTATTCGAAATGGACAGGTTTTGCGAAATTCTCCGGGGCGGCACTTTCAAGGATGCCGAGGAAGTTACGAACGAGGTGTTCAGCAAGGTCAGGGAATTTGCCGGCGAAAATCCGCAATCTGACGATATAACCTGTCTTGTTCTGCGAACCACATAAATGGGTAAAGACGGTAGGATGCAAGCTTCACGTACGTTGATCGTTCCGAATCGGTTGGAGGAAATCCAGGCGATTGCGGCAGCGCTGGAGGAATTTTGTGAACAGATGGATTTCCCACCTGAAGCGCTGTTTCACATACAGCTTTCCCTGGAGGAAATCTTCACCAACGTGGCAAGTTATGCGCATGATGATGATCAGGAGCATGAAGTGGAGATTATATTCTCAGGAGAAGGTGAAACCATTACTGTTGAGATACTGGATGACGGGTGCCCCTTTAACCCGCTTGAAGACGCGCCGGAGCTTGATGTCGAAAGTTCGCTTGAAGACCGCCGTATTGGCGGAGCAGGAATAATGCTGGCCAAGCAGCTGATGACTGAGCTGCGCTATCAGCGTAGCAGTGGTCGCAATCATCTGACCATGATCAAGAAAATTTAGAAAAATGCGGTTACTAAGCAGACTGTCTCTCAAAAAACTGGTTGCCGCTTCAGTAGTTGCAATACTGGCAAGCGCAGCATCAGGGGAGGCCCGGGAGCAAATACGCGCCGAGCCGGGCGTATACAGCGATCGTATTGTATTTGGACAGTCAGCTGCCTTCAGTGGTCCGGCCAGCGAGCTTGGCAAGGGCATGCAGACCGGCATTCTTTCTGCGTTCAAAGAGGTTAATGACCGGGGCGGCGTTAACGGACGCCGTCTGGAACTGCGATCACTGGATGACGCATACGAGCCGGAAGCGGCAATCGTAAATACGCAGAAACTGATTGGTGAGAATGTTTTCGCACTCATCGGTGCGGTTGGCACTCCCACATCCAAGGCCGCGGTACCCGTCGCGGAGAAAAACGATGTGCCTTACATAGCGCCCATGACCGGTGCGGAGTACCTGCGTGGCAGCAAACGCCGGACAGTGATCAATCTACGGGCCTCGTATTATCAGGAAACCGAGGAGATGATAGAACGACTAACGACTGATCTCGGAATTAACCGCATCGCCATTCTCCACCAGGATGATTCATTCGGTCGTGCCGGCCTGCAGGGGGTACTTCTTGCTCTTGAGCGGCGCACGCTCTCCGCTGTCGGAACGGGGATATTTCCTCGCAATACCGTAGCGATAAAGACGGCGCTTGTTGATTTGCGTGCCACAGGACCGGAAGCCGTGATTATTGTTGGTCCCTACAAGCCAACCGCAACATTTATCAAGTGGGCCCACCACATCGGCTTGAACTCCATTTTTATGACGCTTTCATTCGTAGGCAGCAATGCCCTGGCAAGCGAACTGGGTGATCAGGGGGCCGGAGTTCTGGTTACTCAGGTGGTTCCATTTCCAACCGGGAACACGGTGCCCGCCTCAGCTTCCTATCGTGCTGCGCTCAAGGCTTACGATCCGGCGGCAAAACCCGGATTTATATCGTATGAGGGATATTTGGCGGGGCGGCTGGTTGTCCATGTCGTAGAGAACTGCGGCAGGCAGGTTACCCGCAGCTGTATTGATGCGGTGCTGCGCACCGGCAACAACATTAACCTGGATGGCTTCACCTTGAGATACAGCAAGAATGACAATCAAGGTTCAGACAGCGTGTTCTTGACGATGATTGGTTCCGACGGCCAGTACACGCCTCTTGTGTCTCTAACCTCGGCGACGATACTGACCGACATTGTGCATATGCAAAAGACACCGAGATAATCGAATATGCTTTCAAGACTCTGGAACAGGATTTCCACGCAAATTTCTACGCAACTCTATATAAGTTTTGGAGGTGCAGTAGTACTCGTCATTATCGTCAGTCTGATTGCCCTTTTCTTTCTCAGCCAGATCGGCAAAGTTCAGCAAAACGTTAACGAAAAGAACATACCCGAGATGGCATCGGCGTTTGCAATTGCCCAGCAGACAGGCATGCTCGTCGCCGCCGCCCCACGGCTCACCACAAGCACTCCCGAGCAGTTCGGAACCGTAGCCGGGACGATCGACCTGCAGGCAGACGCATTTAAAACACAGCTCTCGGCAATGATGGAAGATCAGGGAGAAAGCGAACAATCACAACGGATCAAGTCTGACGGGGTTGCCATAATCCAGAACATAGAGCGAATCAAACTGCTCGTCAGGGAACGTTTTGACCTTCGCAAGAGCAGTCTCAATCTCAGAGACGAGCTTCAGGATATACATGGCAAGATAACGCCGATTATGATTAACGAAATCGACGATCAGATGTTCTATCTGATGACCGGACACCGGTCTCTTGGTGAAGTACAGTCGCCCCGCTCGGTTCATTTCTCCGAATCGGAATTCCTGATCTATCGCCACCTCTTTGAGCTCCGCGAAGCGGCTGTGGTTGCTTCGCAGCTACTTGCAACCACATTTGTAGTGACCGATGCGGCCATGCTGCAGCCACTGCGAGAACGGTTTGAAGCCGCAGCCGGCAGCATCAGCAGGTCGCTTGAAGCGCTTGAGAAATACAAACGGGATAGAGGCGACCTTCATGACCAACTGCCCCGGATTTCCGAAGACCTGATCTCGTTCGGCAGAAGGGAGAACAACGGATTCGACCTGCGCAGCCGGGAACTGGCAGTTGACGATGAACTGTCCGCCCTGCTTCTCGAGAATCAGGCTTTAGGAATTGATATCGTAGCGCGGGTAGAAAGTGTTGTAAATGATTCAAGCATGGCCGCGGGGGAGATGGCAAGCAAGGCGGCCGCGGTAACCGCTACCAGCACCAAGCTGCTGCTGGCTTTCAATATTGTCAGCATAAGCGGCGCAGTCCTGCTGGGATGGCTGCTTGTGCAGCGTCGCCTTATCCGGCGTCTGGAGCGCATATCGAATCAAATGCAGGAAATGGCTGACGGCAACCTGGAAATAACCGTCGACACGAGAGGCAATGACGAAATCGCGCAATTGTCCAAGGCGCTTGAGGTGTTCCGACACAACGCACTGGAAGTGCAGCGCCTTAATCTTGTGGAAACTCTTGCGAACCAGCTGCAGGAAAAAAATGAGGAACTGGCACATGCCAACGAGGAGTTGAAGCGGGCGCAGGACCAGATCGTGATGCGAGAGAAACTTGCCGCGCTTGGACAGTTGACAGCCGGGGTCGCGCACGAAATCAAAAATCCGATGAACTTCATCATGAATTTCTCAGAGGTTTCACAGGAACTGCTGGAAGAACTGCTGGAGGAAATAGCCAAGCTTGAGGCTGGCGGAAGCACAGAAGAGGGATATGATCCGGAGTTAATCGAAGAAGTGGCCGAGGACCTGACGGGAAACCTGAAGCGCATTCACGAGCACGGCACTCGCGCGAACCGGATCATAACAGACATGCTCAAGATGGGTCGCGGTGGCGGGGACTGGCAACCGACTGACCTCAACGTACTGCTTAACCAGCATGCGCTGCTTGCGTTTCACAGCGCTCGCGCCTCTGACCCTGATTTCCAGCTGGAAATCAGGGAAGACTATGCGCAGGACATAGACAAGATCATGGTACAACCGCAGGACATAGGCCGGGTTTTCCTGAACCTGGTAACCAATGCCTGCTATGCCGCAGACGAAAAACGAAAAATGCTGGCTGCTGCTGACGATGCTTCGAAAAAGGATTTTCAACCGACGCTTAGCCTGAGCACGCGGCTGATTGATGACCATATTGAGATACATGTCCGTGACAATGGAACCGGTATTCCAGAATCTGCATTGGAGCGTATCTTTAATCCGTTCTATACAACGAAACCCACGGATCAAGGAACAGGTCTAGGATTATCGCTGTCCAGTGACATCATACGGCAGCACGGCGGCGAGATCCGCGTAGAAACGCAGGAAGGTGAATATACAGATATGATTGTTGTCTTGCCGCTTGACCCCGCAGCTAATCAGGTGATTGATGCTTCTGGAGAGGATACAGAAGGCAAGGACCTGACAACTGCTTCTTCGTAACGCACTTTAACCCGTTATTGCAGCTACAGCATCGGAACGAGATTCGACCACGTTAATGATTTTGTCGAAACCCGCGATCTCGAAGATTTCTTTTATGGAGCCAGGCAGAGAACACAGCATGAATCTCGTTTTTCTGCCTTGGAGTGTTTTCGCAACAAGCAGAATCGATCGCAATCCCGCACTGCTGATGTAGGACAGCTTTTCAAGATCCAGAACTACGGGACTGTCAGAATCGCTAATTTCCTTGTCCAGATTTTCGTGGAATTCCTGCGCGTTCATACCATCAATCCGGCCAACTACGCTTATCATAAGAACCCCTTCAATCTGATCGGCCTGCAACTCAAGTTGGTTGTTCTGAGTACTCATTCTTCACCAAATAGCAATCTATCTGAATATAGCGTGACAATCAAAATATGATTTCTTATCGTAACCAAAGGAATAATACCGGAATATTTCAGGGGATACAACCCCATTTGTTCAGGAAGCAAATTATATACTTGTTTACCTAAACCATGATAGGCAAGTATAATTCCATAGATTTTACTTGCACTTAACCTCAATAGAGATGTTTTCGGAGGTATATTCAGGACATGGAAGGAAGCGATAAAAAAGTCCAGCTTCAGACCGAGCGGATAGAAGAAGTCCTCATCCTAAGCTTATCCGGAGAGGTTCACGGCCTTGATGTGCATAAACTCCATGACGAACTGCGGGACGCAACTGGCGGGCCCGACAAGCTCGTGCTTCTCGACCTCGAAAAACTCCTCTATATCAATAGCGCTGGTCTGAGCTCTGTTTTGATGGTTGCGAAAAGATTGCAGGAAAAGGAAGCAAAGTTTGCGGTGTGCTCCCTGTCCAGAGCGGTAAAGGGAGTCTTCAAGATGTCGGCTTTTGACAAGGTAATTGATGTGTTTGAGTCCCGTTCCGAAGCCATAGAAGCGATAAGAAGCGGCTAGTCCGCAGAGGATACCTCTCTTGCTCAAACCTGTGGTTATACAATATGCCGATCCCTTTTCACCTCAGCCCCGATTTCAATTTTATTCTTTGATCTAACGGGCTTCGCAGACATTATCCACGGTCTCGCAATGGCTCTCTCACTGCCCGCAGGCGGGGTTTGTCCGGGGATCGTAACGGCACGTGCGCGGCAAGCACGGTGCCAATCAGGCCTAATGGGGTTTGCGAGCCAGAAAACAGTATAGAGGCGTGAAGATGCCAGTCCTCCCACCTTCGACATAGGCCTCAGCAGTCCGGTTCAGGGATCGGAAGACCTCTGCAGAACCCCTCGGAAACAACCCAACCATCTCGGCCAGCTTTGATCCTGCGACCAGCACTCTGCGGCCATGGGGAAGCCTGAACAGGACGTTACCAAACATCCCGTGTCGACTTACCATGGGTTGATACCATGGTGTGGATACCCCACCCCCAGAGACGCCCAGGTCCGTCCCCTCGATGATGTGGAACCCTGCCGCTTCAAGCGCTTGATTCACTTCCCCGAACATGGCGATGTCCTTTAGTGCAATGCCACGCTTGAGGTCACGCTTAAGGTCCCAGTGCCGGCTGTCGTTCGGATCGAACTTGTCCGTCAGACACATCTCCTGCCCCCAGAACAGAGCTCCGGGTTTCAGTACGCGGAGTATCTCTTCAAACGCACCCTGCTTATCCGGCGCATGGCATGTTGACTCAATGGCATAACCGCGGTCGAAAGTGTTGTCTTCAATAACGCTCATATCCATGAAGCTGCACGCCAGGTAATCGACCATGTGGTCGAGCCCCGCCTCGGCATTCAATTTTTCGCCTTTTCCAACTGGGTTTTGTTTATGTTGATCCCGGTAACCCGGACACCGGCCTCACGAACGACACGACGCATCGGGCCGCCGATTCCACAACCAACATCAACCACCGTCATGCCGTGGCGCAGATCCAGTTTGTCGATCATCAACCGCTGATGGCGGATTTTGGAGTCTTCCAAGGTTTCATGGGGCGCGAGGGGGGCGAAGTGCAGGGATTCACCCCAACTCCATACCATCAGCTCGCTGTAAAGATCGTAGTAGTCCCTGACCAGATGGGCGTGGTCGTAACCGCCCGAGTCAACGGCTTCGGGCGTCGCTCGCTCCATCCAGCCCTCGAAGTCCTGTACGCGACGGGCGACATTGGACCCCCGGTACGCATCCTTGAGTTTTTTCGACAGTCTGCCTATATCCATGGAATGGTTTACCCGTTTCCCTCAGCTTTCAGAGGCAGGCAGAGTGCCATGAGTCATTGTTATCTTCCGTTCCCATTAATTCTTGGGGAAAAATTGAATTCGAAATGCATTATCCCGCTTTACCGGAGACACCGGGAATAAGTTGATAACGGAACACTCAGGATGAACCTGCTATCCCTGCTCATAGAGTAATACAGACAGTTGTTCCCGTCAATGCAAAGAATCTTTTCATAGAACGCAAATTCCCGGGGTTGTGTCTCCTGAGATATCTCGGTACCATTTCCCATCGTATGAGTCTCGAATCCTGTATCTCGATGATAGTCACCCGACGCTGGTTGACTATTCTGCTCTCTTTGCTTGTTATGCTTGTGCTTGCTGCGGGGGCCGCGCGCTTGATTGTGGTGGATGTGGACTTTCGCAATCACTTTGGAGAATCCGACCCGCACCTTTTAGCACTGGAACAGCTTGAAGAGACATATGCGCTGTCTGATGTTGCACTAGTCGCCGTGGCGCCGCATAACGGCACCGTCTTTACGAAAGACGCGCTTGTTGCCATTGAAGAGTTGACTGAGCAGCTTTGGCGCACCCCCTACGCCACCCGTGTCGACTCTATTTCGAACTACACGCACAGCGAGGGGCTTGAAGACGAACTGGTTGTTGAGCCGCTTATCGAGGAAGCCGGTTCGCTGAGCGATACGGATATAGAACGAATCAAAGATATCGCGCTCGGCACCCAGGAAGTTGCCGGGCGATTCATTTCCCGTGACGAAAAAGTTGCCGGTTTGGTTGTGAGTATCGTGCTTCCTGACGAAAATCGTGAACTGACCAAGCGAGAGGTTACCGACTACCTGTATGAGACTGTTGCCGACGCCCGGGGAAAATACACATCCATCGACTACCACCTTTTAGGCGGACTCATCCTAAATCGTGTCATAGGCGACGCTCTTGACGATGAAACAGCCATACTCGGGCCGATTGCTCTTGGAACCATGCTGCTTGTCGCATTGGTTCTGATACGTTCGATATGGGGAACGCTTGCCATCGTGCTGATGATTCTTGCCGTCATCCCATCCGCGCTGGGCTTTGCCGGATGGACCGGCTTAAGGTTGTTTGGTGAAAGCGGTGCCGCGTTGTTCGTACTGATGGCCGTGACCGTCGCTCATTCCGTGCACATTATTGAGGGAATGGCCGGGGGCTTGCGCCAGGGCATGACGAAAGCAGAGGCGGCGGTCCATGCCGTGCGAGTGAACGTGTGGCCTGTTTTCCTTACCTCGTTCACAACTTCAATCGGATTTCTGAGCCTGAATTTCGTAGATATGCCGCCGTTTCGGGTCATGGGCAATATCGTGGCGTTCGGCTCCATGTGCGCTTTTGTCTTTTCGGTGACCCTGTTGCCCGCATTCCTGTCAGTATTGCCTGTTCGTGCCCGGAAGATGCGTGAGAACAGACTGGATTTTTTCGATCGTCTCAGCCGTTTTGTCATCTCCTACCGTACGATCCTTCTTTGCTTCTTTGGCATTGTAACTATCGTGCTGGTTGCCGGCATTTTCAAGATCGAACTCAGGGAAAACTGGCTTGAGGTTATGGATGAGAGCTACGAGTTCCGGCGATCCGCGGATTTTCTGAGCAAAAACTTCCCTGGAGTGGAAACCTATGAGTACTCTCTTGACTCCGGCCGTGAGGGAGCCGTCACGGATATAGAATACCTAAAACAGGTTGAGGCGTTTTCTGACTGGTACAGGGAGCAACCGGAATTTGTCCATATCTTCTCAATTGCCGACATCATGAAGCGTCTGAACAAGAACCTGCATGGTGATAACCCGGATTACTACGCGCTTCCAGACGATCCCGAACTTGCTGCACAGTATCTTCTGCTCTACGAATTTTCTCTTCCGATAGGCCGTGACCTCAATAACCTGATCGACCATGACCGGAGGGCAACACGCGTAACGGTCTCAGTGAAAAGTATGTCCAGCAAGGAAAAAATCGACCTCGACAACCGTGCACGTGCATGGTTGCAGAAAAATGCCCCCAGCATGGAAACCGGCGCTACAGGAATTTCGATTGTGGGGTCTCATTCGATTCAGAGAAACATTGAAAACATGCTACAGGGCACTTTTGTGGCGATGGCCATCGTCTCCCTTCTGCTGTTCGCCATATTCAGAAGCATACGCCTGGGACTGGTCAGTCTGATACCCAATTTCCTTCCGGCCGCTATGGCCATGGGGCTGTGGGGACATCTGGTGGGAGAGGTAGGAGTTCCGGCGGCAGTCGTCACCGCTATAGCATTCGGCATTATCGTGGACGATACCATCCATTTCATGACAAAATACACGGACAGCAGGAAAGCGGGGAAACTGCCTTCGGAGTCCGTCCAGATTGCCTTTCGCTCAGTGGGCAGGGCGCTATTTACAACTACCATAGTGTTCGGACTTGGCTTCATGGTGTTCGGAGCATCCGGGTTGGTCGGAAACCAAGTGCTTGGTCTTCTGGTGGGAATAACGGTAATTATCGCTCTGGTAGCAGATTTCTTCTTTCTTCCGCCGCTTCTGATGCTGCTTGATGAAACCAAGGAAACCGGCGAGCAGATAAAAGAGCGACTGAGAAGCTCAACCGCATAGATCGCTAGAATTCCACTCGGCCCGGGAGGGCAAAAAACAGCATGCCGGTTCGGCATAAACCTCTACAGCCCTCTATGGGTTGTAATACTGACCATCCGGATAGAACTGCCTGCAGTAGCGCCGATACTTCCCGATATCGCTGTCAGCACTGCAGAGCTTCGGACGTGACCGGTGCTTCAGATTGCTCCAGATGACGACATCCTGCATGACGTCATGCTCCTGGGAGGCAATGAGTATCTTGTTCATGATGCGGGTCCTGAGCCCCGTTGGAAAAAGCCGCAATCCCACACCCAGTCCCTTGGGGTTACGAAGCTGCCGCACCTGGCTCACCAATGTCATTTCAACGAATTTGCCGTCAATCGGTGTTGTGAGCACCCACATGCGGGTTTCCATGTCCATTGAATGTTCGCGGATCTCGACAAATGAATAGCCGAGCCCGTGTATATTGGCTACCGCGGAGACGTCGTACTCAAAAAGCCTGATACCGGCAACCCCAAGGGTACGTTTGAAGTTAAAGGAATTTTTAAGTGCGGTGCCGTCAATTGATACCGAACCGACAAGGTTCACACTGTCGTAGTGGTGCACATAGCTGAGGTGTGCGGCATCCACTGAGTTCTCGGTAGTTTCCTGGGGGTGTCCGGGGAAACGGATGTGGCGGAACTCCTTCCCGCTCCAGTCCGCATCCGTCGTGGGAACCTCGGGCAGATGCCATTGAGGCGTTCGACCGCCGCTGCCCCACCACGCAAAGATGAGACCCTGAATTTCCCGCGTCTCGAACACCTTCAGCCTGGCGGTCTTCGGCGGAGGAGCGAAAGGTGTCGCTACGCATTGACCGCTTACATCAAACTCGAAACCGTGAAAAGGACATACCAAGCAACCGTTGCTTATCCGCCCCCCTACCTCAGGGCCAAGGTCGGCTCCAAGATGCGGACAGACTGCCTCGGCAACGCAGACTCTACCTTCGCTGTTGCACCAGACAACAACCCGTTCTCCAAGCCAGGTTCTCTTCAGAAGCCCCTGTTTTTCAATCGTCTTGCGGCTAGCGACAAAATACCAGCCTTCCGGGAATGGATAGAGCAAGGGTTCATCCTCGCGCACATTCGGGTTTTGACTCATTTGCCATTATCTCCCGCCTACCCTATATCACGCATAAGGAGACTAGGAAAGCAGTTTCCGGATTCTCTTTATTTTCTCTTCTTCCGTTTCCTCTTCCTCCGGCGCCGGAGGAATCCCTTTTCCTCTTGTTACGGCAGGTCTTTCGCCTACCCTGGTACGCCACCTGCTGAGATTCGGGAAAGCCTGAAGATCCATTCTGACCCAATCGTAGGCATTTATCCAGGGCCACGTTGCCATGTCGACAATTGAATACTCTCCGGCAATATAATCCACTGTTGAGAGTCTTTCGTCGAGCACCGAGTAAAGTCTCTTTGTTTCCTCGGTGTATCTCCTTATCGCGTAGGGAATCTTCTCCGGGGCATACTTCAAAAAGACGTTCAGCTGTCCCTGCATGGGCCCTACTGCCGACATCTGGAACATGAGCCACTGGATACACGTCGTTCTGCGGCTGTCTCCGACCGGAGGGAGAAAGCTTCCGAACTTGTCGGCAAGATATATGAGTATCGCTCCTGACTCAAAAACCGCCGTGCCGTCATCATTGTCAACTATCGCGGGTATTTTCCCGTTCGGATTTATCCCGAGAAACCACAGCTCCTTGTGTTCAAACCGAGAGAGATCAAGCGCGTGAACCTCGTAGGCGGCTCCCAGTTCTTCAAGCATTATCGAAACCTTCCTGCCGTTCGGCGTGGCAGCCGTGTAAAGATCAATCACCTTTCACCTCCTGGGGGAAATCAGGCAGCAGCAGGGGTCTCACCCGATCCCAGCATCGCTCCCTTTCTCAAGACATCTCGCGTATTCAATAATTTCCGGGAAAAACCGGTTGAAATGCTCGTTCATCTCGTCGTAGTGCGCAACGAGTTCCCGCTCGGACCCGGAAAGGGGGTTTTCCCTCCTTACCCTTCTCGACATTCCCTCGAATACAGCACCGAGCCCCGAAACACTCTGGTACTTCTCTATCCAGCCGTCCCTGATAATGATATTTATCCTGTCCGCCGCACGCTCGGGGAAGATATCCGCCGCCCCGAGGATTATACCATACGCCCTGTCAAGAAAGTCCCTGAGGCTCTCATCCGAATACCTCTCCCAGTTAACGGCAAGCAGGTGGTCATAGAAGATGTCAAGGATAACCCTGCTCCAGCGCCTGCGCTCTGGACTTATAAGCCGGGCGCACTCCCTAGTTATTTCATGAGAATCCGTCCAGGCGTCAATCCTGCGGTGCATCATTATCCCGTGCCTTACCCCAGGAGTGTAGTGCTCCTCAGTCAACCGGCCCTTCACGAAATCGCCGAGAAAATTCCCTATCAGGCATTCAGGGTCATCTCCCCCAAGACGTATGTGGGCAAGGTAGTTCATCCGCAGGCATCATCCGGAGCTAAGCCGCTCAAGAAGCTTGGTTATTCTTCCTACCATGCTTCCGGGATTCTCCATGTACCCGGCGGCCAGAAGTGTGTTATCAAAAAGCTGCTCAACTATGGTTGCGGCTAGTTCCCCGTCTTTTTCTTTCATTGAAGCAAGATTCTTTATAAGCGCATGGTCTACGTTTATCTCAAGGCGGACTACGGAACGTATGCCTGTACCGGCGCTCATGTTCCTCATGATTCTTTTCATCCCCTGGGTCATGGTGGAATCGGAGTTAAACGCGGCCGCCGGACTCTCAACCAGCCTCCGGCTAACGCGCACGTCCCCCACCCTCTCGCCGAGCACCTCCTTCATCCAGCCGCAAAGCGATTTTTCCTCCTCAGAAGGCCTCCGAGAGGAACTCTCCGCATCCTTGTCAGCAACGCCTATGTCAACGCTGTCGCCAGAAACAATCTTTTTCCCCCCGTACTCTCCGAGAGTCGACATCACGAATTCGTCAATCGGTTCGTATATGAAAAGAACCTCGATGTCCTCTTTGCGGAAAAACTCCATGTGGGGCCCGTTTTCAATCGCGTCTCGGGCTGAACCTAACAGGTAATAAATCTCTTCCCGACCTTCGCCCATCCCGGAGATATAATCCTCGAAGGAAACCAGCTCCCCTTTCCCCTTGCGCGAGGACTCAAAGCGCAGCAGACCCCGAAGCTGCTCTTTGTGCTCAAAATCCGAGGCCACTCCCTCTTTTATGAAAAAACCGAATTTCCCGTAGAAATCGCCGTAACTCTTCGGATCGTCAGCCGAGCCCTGCTCGAGGAATTTAAGAAACCTTTTCGTAATGGCAGAGCTGAGTTTCTTAACAAGAGAGCTGTCCTGCATGGTCTCCCTTGAGATGTTAAGGGGAATGTCGGCGCTGTCCACCACTCCCTTGAGAAACCTCGCCCATTCGGGGAGAAGGTTTTTCGGTGACGCGTCGATAAGCACCCTCCTTGAGTAAAGGCTGACAGCAGGATCCATCCTTCCGAATCCGAGGCGCTCCATGTTGTCCTCAGGTACGAACAGAAGCACGTTCATGTCAATCGGGGCCTCGGAAGAGAAATGGAGCCTGTACCGGGGTTCGTCAAAGGAGTTTGTCTGGAACCTGTAGAAACCGCCGTACTCTTGGTCTGTGATCTCGCTCTTGCTGCGAAGCCAGATGGCTTCCGTGGTATTTATCTGCTCGCCGTCGAGCTTAAGCGGGAAAGGAACAAACGCGGAGTATTTTCTCAGAATCTCCCTTACCGTGTCAGGATCGGAGAACTCCCTTGCCTCTTCTCTCAGAGACACAACGACCTTAGTGCCTCTTCTGTGCCCCTTTCCCTTCGTTATTTCAAAAGTCCCGTCGCCGCGGCTTCGCCACACTAGGTGCTCCGAATTCTTCCTGTAGCCCCGGGTAAGCACCTCAACAGAATCGGCGGCCATAAAGGAACTGTAAAAGCCTACGCCGAACTGCCCGATCAGGTCTCCCCCCTTGATTCCGCTTTTCTCCACGGCCTCAAGGAAGCTCCTTGAACCGGAGCGGGCTATCGTTCCCAGATTCTCCACAAGCTCCTTTCTGCTCATCCCGACGCCGTAATCGGTAAAGGTGATCGTATTGTCTTCGCTTGAAGTGGATATTTCGATTTCAAGCGGCAGAGAGTCGTCGTATATTTCCTTTTCTGTAAGCTGTATGTACCTGAGCTTCTCAAGAGCGTCGGAGGCGTTTGAAACCAGTTCCCTGATGAATATTTCCCTGTCGGTGTACAGGGAATTGATAACTATATCCATAAGCCTCCGCACTTCGGCCTGAAATTCGTGCTTCTCTGTTTTCTGCTCGGTCATCTGAAACCTCCCTCGTAATAAATTACCGCTTTCACACAGTAAAAATAAGGCTGATTGTCATCCTGACAAGGCCAGCTTGCGGATAAAACCCGTTTTCGCACAGCAGAATGTTTCGGGACAGGCAGTGCGAGAAGGGAAAATCGGCAAGACGACCAGGGGTCAGGTCTTGGAAGTATGGCCTGGGAAATCCCTATCCGCGCCCCGTTGCCTCTCCCCATGCGAAGGCCGCCACCGCCCCGGGAGTATCTTTCCACTCATCAAGTCTCCGGCGCCACTCATCGAACTGCTCCCCGGTCGCGATTCCGTACCCGACGGCTGCCGCGCGGGTTTCAGCGGAGAAAAACCAGTCAGAAGCGAAATGGTAGAGAAATTCAACATCTTCCCGAGCGCAGAAAGGTTCAAAGGAAAAGCCGGCTTCCACGTCCGAGAATCCCGCCTGAAGAAGAAGCCGTTTAAGCTCCCTGCCTATTTCGGGATGGCCGCCGTTTGCGGTAACCAGTTTCGCGAAGGTCGCAAACTGCTCCCGCAATCCAGGTTCGTAAAACGACGATTCAACAGACATCTCTCTCGCGGAGACAATACCCCCGGGCTTAAGCACCCTTCGGGCTTCGCCAAGCGCCGCCATGATGTCCGGGACATGTATAAGCACGCCGTGAAAATGCGCCACGTCAAACGAGTCATCCTCAAATGGCAGATCGGTAATCTCCGCCGTGTGAAAGTGCGCGGTTGCGACCCTGGCAGACTTCGCCGCGGCCTTTGCCATCTCGACCTGCGAGGACTCCATGTCCACTCCGTGCAGTTCCCCCGGAAAGACAGCTTCGACAAGACCCATGGAAATAGTTCCGGGGCCGCAGTCGAGATCAATGACCAGCATGCCGGGCTTAAGACACGGGAGCAGGTGCGCCGCGTTTGTCCGCGCGTTTCCGCGTCTGAGCAGTTTCTCGAAATCCTCACTGTACCCCATTGTGTAGGTATCGGAAGCTCTCCGGGTTTGCTGTCCGCTCACTGTTACCTCCCCTGTGCGTGCCGATTATAACAACTCCGGGCGGTTTTTAAAAGCGCGGAACGCAGAACCGCGGTGTCCCCGCTTGCCGCTGGTTCTTGCCTTTTGCTGTTTACACAGGTTTCATTTTCGTAGCGAATTTCAATGCCACGTACAGAACAGAGGAGAGACAGAGACCTTGAAACAGGGGAAAAAGACAAAGACGCCGGAAAAAGACACGCCGTCTCTTGACATCTGCGCAAGACCGAGAAGAAACCGCAAATCCCGCTCCATAAGAAATCTCGTCCGGAAAACCTGGCTTTTGCCCGGGGATCTCGTGTACCCGCTTTTCATACACGACAAGAATCACGATGAGGAGATAGAGTCCATGCCCGGGTGCAGAAGGTTGAGCGTTTCAGGCCTCGTTGAGGAGGTAAGAGAAGCCCACGCTCTGGGTATCGGGGCCGTAATGATTTTCCCGGCGGTCGAAGACGGCCTTAAATCTCCCTTCGCCGAAGAATCCTACAACCCCAGAGGGCTTGTGCCAAAAGCCGTAGCCGCCGTAAAGAAACAGGTTCCCGAAGTCTCTGTCATAACGGACATCGCTCTTGATCCTTACTCAAGTGACGGACACGACGGGGTGGTATCTCCATCCGGGGAAATACTCAACGACATTACCGTTGAGGCGCTGTGCAAGCAGGCTCTCTGCCACGCCGCTGCGGGAGCCGACATAGTCGCGCCGAGCGACATGATGGACGGGAGAGTCGGGGCTATCAGGGAAATTCTTGATGAAGAGGGCTATACGAACGTTTCGATAATGTCTTATACGGCCAAGTATGCTTCCTCTTTTTACGGACCGTTTCGCGGAGCGCTTGACTCAGCGCCGAGGGGAGGGGACAAGATGACCTATCAGATGGACCCCGCGAACTCAACAGAAGCGCTGCGGGAATTGATCCTGGACGAGGAGGAAGGAGCGGACATGGTGATGGTGAAACCTGCCGGGTACTACCTGGATCTCGTATCACTGTTCCGGGAAAACACTGATCTTCCGGTGGCAGCCTATCAGGTAAGCGGAGAGTACCTTATGATAAAGACGGCGTGTGAATCGGGCTGGCTTGAAGAGGAAAAAACAGTTCTTGAAAGTCTCCTGAGTATAAAAAGGGCCGGCGCCGACATTGTAATCACTTATTTCGCGAAAAAAGCCGCCGAAATTCTTTCCCGAACTTAGCAGTAGGAAAAGGCCGGTGCCGCGACGCGCTTTACAAAATTTTATAGTCGTATAGAATTTCCTTTCTCAAAAAAACACTGGACAGACAAAATGAAAAAAGATATTCACCCAGATTACAACTATGTGGTTTTTAAGGATTCGTTCACCGGGCATATGTTCCTTACGCGTTCGACCAGAACATCCGAGGAAACCACCAAATGGGAAGACGGAAACGAGTATCCGCTTATAAGCGTGGAAATCTCAAGCGACTCTCACCCTTTCTACACAGGAAGGGAAAAGCACTATAAAAAAGAAGGCAGGGTCGAGAAATTCCGTCGCAAGTACCAGAAAAAGTCCGCCAAGCAAGAGACCGTGGAAACCGAATCGCAGTAAAAAGGGTTCAGAATCCCTCCGTTTTTTCCATAACCGAGTGAGGGAAGATATAGCTGCAAAAAGGGTTTGGTCAAATGACAAAGATCAATTATTCTACAATAATCAATCCGTCTGAATGAAAGCAACCGCTCCAGAGATACTCAAGACTGCATGGATGGCTTGTTTGAGACCATGTTTGGCAAAACCGTCACGTTTAAATCTTTGACCACTCGAACAACCGTCTGTACAGGGCAGACTACAAGAAATGAAATGCTACATTGTCATATTTGAAACGGTATCCGAAGAGTCTCGGAAGCGAATAAAAGATTCTCTCGTATCCTATAAGATCTACTGTCCTATTAATAAGTCTTGTTGGGCTATTAAGACCAACGAAACTGCCGTCCAGGTTCGTGACAAACTCATGGGTCTTTCGGATAAAAGCGATCGGATATTCGTGATTCGGTCTGGCACCGAAGCTGCATGGGTTAACAGTTTCGGCGATAAGCACGATAAGTGGTTAAAGGATAATCTCTAAGATGCCGCCTCTACCTCCTTCTCCTTCTAATGACAACCAGACTGTATCAGTCCGGGTTGCCCGCGTAGGTTCTATTGATATCTACGAGGTCAAAGACAGCGAACTGGAGATTTTAGAGAAAGGCGGATCAGTGGGAACGCAGTTCAATTTCGCGGTGTTTCTCCTCACTCTGGCATTCTCCAGTATTACCTCGCTATTCACGACAACTTTCAAGGCAGAAATTGTTCGGACCATTTTTGTGGTTGTCGCCGTAGTAGGTTTGGTATTGGGCGTTTATTTACT
>JAPPAR010000034.1 GCA_026705445.1 Candidatus Dadabacteria bacterium | reverse complement strand
CAAAAGGCTCAAACCCTGATTCTAGGGGTGGTGCACTTCAATGTTCAAGGGGCGTTCTCATTTATTGCAAAGAAAAAAGCAAGAGAAATGATATGTCTTTCACCTTCTGATAATCCATCTTCTAGTTCTCTTTCGTTTCCTTTGTGATCTTTAACTTTGAATGAAAAAGCATAATCCTTTGTCCTAGTGGAAGATTTTATATGTTCGAGCTTGAATGTTAAATCAAATTTTTCAATGATATCCACCATCTGAGTGATAATGTTCTGCGGTATCGTATTAGAAAGATAAGTTTCCAATTCTTTCTCTGCAGTTTTTAATTCGCTGGACTTACATCTTATTTCTTTCTCTACTTCCTTTTGCTTTTTTATAAGATCAATTTTTTCGCTTTCCAGAAAATCAAATTTATCTGTTAGTTCAGTATGTTTGAGAGTTTTTTGCCGTATTTCCTCTGTAATCTTACTTCTGTCTGAATACTTCTCCTTAAAACTTTTTACTTCTTTATTTTTTTCGGTAATAAGATCGTTGACACTGGTAACCGCTTTTTCTTTTTCTCGGTATAAACTGACAATCTCGTCGTAAGTTTCTACTACCACTATTTGTTTTCGGTCAATAGTTTTTAGCGATTCTAAAGCAACAAGCAACTCTTCAATTGCCTTCATTGAGACATCACTAAAAGTTCTGGTCAGAGTTGTTTTTTCTTCTAGTTTGTAGATGCCTTGAATCTCAAAATTCGCTTTTATTTCTTCTAATTTGTCAAAAACCGACGTTACTTCCCGTGGAAGCGAGTCTAAGCGTGATTTGAGGGTTTCTAATTCATTTTTGATGTAGCCAACGTCCTTAAGGAGTTTTTCTTTTTCCTTCTCGTACTCTTGGTCAAAGACGTTTCTATAGTACTCAATGACTCCTGAGGCGTTTGCGAGAGGTTGCATACATAAAGGGCAATTTTCATCTTTGTAGTCTACAGGTATTTGCTCCATAGAATGTTCAATAAATTGTCTATGTTTCTCAAAATGGGCTTTTATCTTAGCGTCTGATTCCTCTTGAGCCTTTTCTTTGATTTGACGAGTAAACAATTCAGTGTAGGTAGTTTTAGTGGATAAGGGGTTTAAAAATGCAATTTCCTTCAGTGAGGACAAATCGCTTATTTCAGAATGCTTCTTATTCAGTTTTTTTAAAGCTTCTATCTCCGCTTTTAGCTTTCCGGACTCTTCTTGGATATCAGTCAGAGTTTCTTGCCTAGTTCCTTTGTCTATATCTTTGTAAGTTTCGAAAAGTTCTTGGTCTTTCTTTGTATACTGTTTTTCTAAAACATCAGAATGAAATTCTTTTAGAATGGTTAACTCTTCTTGGTTTTTAGCAATTTTTTGTTTTAGTTCGTTAGCGTTTTTATCTAAGTCAACTATTAGTTTTCCCGATTTCTGCGTGTGTGCCCCTAGTCTGCGGTCGCTTGATCTGAAGCCATGTGTATGAACATTTGCATTAACAAAATCAATATCAAAAAAAAGGAGTTCCTTCTCATCGATCTGACACGTCCAGATATTATTTTCGTATTTACAAATCTGATTGCCACCTGTATCACTTGTTTCTATCTCAACCATCTTTGGTGAATTAGATGGAAAATCCTGTTTCCCAGAAACACTTTTTAGAACATCGCAAATGGTAGTTTTCCCCGTTCCGTTGTCGCCAAATACAATGGAGAATTTTTGCAATGATTGCTCCTTACCATCAGCATTCTTGCAGAATTTGTCCCATGAAAAATCCAAAAAAGATTTGTAATTTCTTATTGCTGCAATTTTTTTTATTTTCATGAAGATTCAAAATAATTCTTAATTCTTTTTTTTCAACAGAATGGTCATTCAGAAGTGAACCTCAAAAAATCAGGCAAAGTCTTAAGTATATTCCCTATTTTCAATAACAGTCAGGGAATTATTACGATCTTAAGACTTTCTTTGGGGTTTCCAGCAAGAGCAAAGCCTCTTTGGATATCCTCCAAGGAAAACCTGTGGGTAATCATCTTCTCTACGTCCACAGCCCCTTTTTCTATTAGAGAAAGCGCATCTTCAAGATCCCCAGGAGCTGCGGCGTAGGAACTTACGACCCGAACTCCAGACCACCAGTATTCATTAAAGGGGAAATCAAGTGTAAATTCCGGGTCGGAAGGAGCGAAAAAAAGGATTTTCCCCGACGGGGAAACAAGTTCGAAAGCACTTTTTATCGCAGCCTGCGCCCCTGTGCAGACTATCACCATATCCGAGAGGTATCCCGAGTTGTTTTCTCTCACGAGCGAAGCGATATCGTCATCGGAACTGAAAGCGCAATTGGCCCCGAAATCCATGGCCTTACGGAGTTTAAATTCGTTTGAATCGGTTGCGAAAACCGGCCCGGCGCCGAGATGAAGAACGCACTGAAGGCATAAAAGTCCCGCAATGCCGCTTCCGAGAATCGTCACGCTCTCCCCCGATTTCAGCCCCGCTGCCCGGATTGCTCTCGTGACGCAGCCCAAGGGTTCCGTGAACGATCCTTCCTCAAAAGAAACGCTATCCGGAAGATGAAGAACGCCCCGCTCGACATTCGGCGGTGCTACGCACACGTATTCCGAGAAACCACCCGGGTTAAAACCCGATTTCCTTATCATGGGACAGTTGGTGTGCCTGCCGGTGAGGCAGTAACGGCATTTCTCGCAAGGAACGTGGTGGGTGGCCACGACCCTGTCGCCCTCCTGGAACCGGCTCACTCCCGGCCCCGTTTCGGCCACCTCTCCCGCAACCTCGTGACCCAGCACCAAGGGAGCTTTCGGGACCCTGTACCATTCCATGAGGTCGCTTCCGCAGATTCCGCTCGCCCTGATCCTGATCAGTATCTCCCCTTCTCCCGGCTCGGGGCGGGGAAATTCCTCAATTCTTATGTCGCTGTTAGTGTGGTAGACTGCGGCAAGCATACTAGGAACTTTCTTCTTTTAGTTCCGTGAAGAGTTCGTGGGCCTGCTTTGGGGTCATGTTCTCGTGAACGATCCCGCGGATCGCCCTTATAATCGCCACGGGGTTGTCGCGCTGCCAAATGTTCCTTCCCATGTCGACCCCAGCGGCGCCCCGGGATATGGCCTCGTGAGTCATGTTGAAAACATCCATCTCGGTGTCAAGCTTGGGACCGCCAGCGATCACTATGGGGACAGGGCAGCTTCGGGTCACTTTCTCGAAATCCTCGCAGTAATAAGTTTTGACAAGACGCGCCCCGAGTTCGGCGCATATCCTGCAGCAAAGCGCGAGGTACCTTGAATCCCTTTTTTCAAGCTCCTTTCCGACAGCAGTTATCCCGAGAACCGGAATGCCGTACTTCTCTCCCTGGTTCACAAGCTCTGAGAGCCCCAAAAGGGTCTGTCTCTCAAACTCGGTTCCGACAAAGACGGAAAGCCCTACTCCCACAACATTAAGCCTTATCGCCTCCTCGAAATCTACTGTAATTCCCTCGTCCTCAAGATGCGGGCCCGCTATGCTCGTTCCTCCGGAGACCCTGAGCACCACGTTGGCTCCCGAGTCGGGGGAAACCGAGGTTCTCAGCACCCCTCTTGTGAGCATTATGGTATCGGCGTAGGGAAGAAGGGGAGTTATGGTTTCTTCAGGAACCTCAAGGCGGTGGGTGGGACCCAGGAAGTAGCCGTGGTCGAGGGCTAGCATTACCGCCCTTCCGGTATCTGGCCTTATAATGCGGGCCATCCTGTTTTTCATGCCCCAATCCATTAGAACACGTATCCTCCAATCGGCATTTCGCTAAACTCTAGAGCACAACCCGCCGCATGTCAAACACGCCTTGGAGCAAGAGATCGGGGACAGAGAGTCTTTAAATGCCACACGAGGGTTCTCCTGCTTCCGGGTGTAATTCTCCTTGTCCTGATATATACTTCTTCCGCTTGTGCATCTACGCCGCAGGAACGGCTTTAAGTTCGGTGCTCGCAAAAAACCTTTTTTTCGAAACCTTGCCGGAGGAAGAAAATGACCGGAAAAACCTTAAGACGAACCTTGAGCTTAAACACCCTCGCACTTATTGCGCCTCTGGCGCTTTTTCTGTCTTTTGCGGTTCTCTCGTGCCACGACGATGACGGTTCCCCGGAAGAAAGCGATCCCAGGGTCGGGATTGTCTATGACACCGTGGGGAAAGGCGACGGGTCATTCAATGATTCCGCATATGGGGGCATGAAAAGAGCCCAGGAGGAACTCGGAGCGGTGGTGAGCGAGGAAACGACTGACGGTACGGAGAGCAACCGCGAGAAGTTGCTTCAGTCTCTGGCCGATGACAATGATCTGGTAATAGCTGTCGGATTTTCATTTGAGAATTCAATAAAGAAAGTCGCAGCCGTCAATCCTGACACTAATTTCGCGGGTATAGACATCCTGCAGAGAGGCGACTCGCCGACGAATTTCGCAAGCCTGGTATTTAACGAGGCCGAGGGTTCCTTCCTCGTGGGGGTGGCGGCCGCCCTTAAAAGCGAAACCGGCAAGGTAGGCTTCATAGGGGGAGTATGCGGAACCCCTGACAGGCTCATTGAAAAGTTTGAGGCCGGGTTCATCTCAGGCGTTTTAGCCATGGTAAAAGGGATTAACAAGAACATGGAGGTCGAAACATCCTACCTGTCTCAGTTCTCAGACCCCCAGAATCCTGACGGGCCGCCCGACATAAGCGGCTTCTTTAACCCGGAGGGGGCTAAGGCCGCGGCGGAAGGGATGTTCAGCGGCGGTTCGGACATCGTTTTTCACGCCGCAGGGAGCTCTGGAGCGGGGCTTTTCGAGGCCGCCAGGGAATTCAGCTCGCAGGAGGACAATTCCAAGGTCTGGGCCATAGGAGTCGACTCGGATCAGTACGGAACCAGCGATGAATCCGTGCGGGAATACATACTGACCTCGATGCTCAAAAGGGTGGACACGGCTGTTTACAACATCATCAGGGCCCAAAGGGACGACGAATTCTCAGGCGGGACCGTGAACCACGACCTCGCAAACGACGGAGTGGGCTACGCCACGTCGGGAGGATTCGTAGATGACATCAGGGAGCTGATCGAAGGCCCAAAAGCCTTCATAGTCCGTGACCTGTTTGATGTCCCGACCGTTCCCTTTAAAGACTGCCGGGAACCGCAGACCTACAACCTCAGGTATTAGGAGCTGCTCACAAGCGAGCTTGCCGCCCTGAACCCCTCAAGAGCCCGTGATATGTGGTCTCCCGTGTGGGTCGCCATAAGCGACGCCCTTATCCTGCATTTTCCGGCGGGAACGGAGGGAGGCCTTACGGCCGGAGTGTAAATTCCCAGCTCGCGAAGCGCCGAGGCGAGCTCAAGGGTAGCTTCCGGTTCTCCGGTCAATACGGGCACGATCGCGCTCTGGGACGGAAGCACGTTAAATCCCATGTCGCAAAGACCCGACTTGAACTTATCTACAAGATCCATGAGATGTTTTCTTCTCTGCGGTTCATTCTCGATAATGCTGATCGCCTCGATTGAAGCGGCAAGAGATGCCGCGGGAAGGGACGTATCGAAAATGTAGCTTCTTGCCCTGTTTCGGATAAAGTCGACAAGACTGCGGCTGCCGGCCACGTATCCGCCCAGGGACCCGACGGCTTTCGAAAGAGTACCCATGACCACGGGGACCCTGTCCTCGACTCCGAAATATTCGGTGGCTCCGCTCCCCTTCTCTCCTAGAACTCCCATCGCGTGGGCCTCGTCCACCATGAGCATGCAGCCGTGACGCTCGGAGATCGAGCAGATCTCCCCGAGGTCCGTGAGGTCCCCGTCCATGCTGAACACCGTATCTGTGACTATGAGCTTCTTTCCGCCGCTCCGGCTCCTTGAAACCATGCGCCGAAGGCTGTCCGTATCAAGATGGGGATAGATCTTCACCCTCGCCCGGGAGAGCCTGCAGCCGTCTATTATGGATGCGTGGTTAAGCTCGTCGCTGAACACCGTGTCCCCTTCCCCGACTAGCGCGGCGATCGTTCCCACATTTGCGAGATAGCCGCTTGAGAAAAGAATCGCGGCCTCGGTCGATTTGAACTCCGCTATTTTTCTCTCAAGCGCGGCGTGAAGATCAGAACTTCCGCTCACAAGCCTCGACCCCCCGGAACCCGTACCGTACTTGGCGAGAGCCGAGGCTGCGGCCTCCACAATCCTCGGGTCGGTCGAAAGACCCAGATAGTTGTTGGAAGCAAGAAGTATGTGCTTTTTCCCGCCGATCAATATCTCCGGGGACTGCCCCGAGGCGATCTCCGTCAGCGTTCTGAAAAGATTCTTCCCCCGTATGGCCCTTAATTCATTTTCAATCCACTCGAGAGAATCGGGGGCATTCATCTGCACTAGCCCTCTTCAGTGACATTTTTTATGGAGAGATATGTCGCTCGCAGAAGTTTCGCGAGGTCATCCATCTCGATTCCCACGGGGGGCATGAGCACAACCACGTCCCCTAGCGGTCTTATGAGAACCTCGTGCGAGAGCGCCTCCTCGGCGACCTGCCACCCCATTCTCTCCGCCGCCTCGTAGGGCTTTTTCGTCTCTTTGTCGCTCACGAGCTCGATTCCGACCATAAGCCCCTTGTTTCTCACGTTTCCGACATGAGAGAGACCCTCGAACTCCCGAAGTTCGTTTTCCAGAAACTCGACTTTTTCTGAAAGGGACGCTAGGGTGTCGTTATTTCGAAAAGCCTCGAGATTGCCCATTGCGGCCGCACACGAAAGAGGGTTTCCGGAGTAGCTGTGTCCGTGAAAGAAGGTCTTGAATTCCTCGTAATCCCCAAGGAACTCCTCGTATATCTCATCAGTCGTTATTGTCGCCGAAAGCGGAAGGTATCCACCGGTCATTCCCTTTCCGAGAACCATCATATCGGGCGTCACGCCGTCGTGTTCGCATGCGAACATCTTCCCGGTTCTTCCGAAGCCGGTCGCCACCTCATCAACTATCATAAGCACGTCGTAGCGAGTGCAGTACTCCCTCACTTTCGCGAGGTAGCCGTCAGGAGCCACCACCATTCCTCCCGCAGCCTGAACACAAGGCTCAAGTATGACTGCGGCTATTTCATCGTGGTGCTCCTCTAGTATCTCCCCCATCTCGTCCGCGCACGCGATTTCGCACCCGGGCCAGGTTTTTCCGAGCGGGCATCTGTAGCAGTAATAGGAGGGAGCCCTGTAGGTCTTAAACAAAAGAGGCGAGAAAGCCTTGTGGAAGACGTCGATTCCCCCGACCGAAACCGCCCCCAGAGTGTCGCCATGATAACCGTTATCAAGGCACAAAAAAGCCTTTTTCTCCGGCTTACCTTTGTGGGACCAGTACTGAAACGCCATCTTTAGCGCGACCTCAACGGCACTTGCCCCGTCGCCCGAGTAAAACACTTTCTTAAGTCCCGGCGGACAGATTTCCACAATCTCCCTTGCAAGCTCGGCAGCCGGAGGATTGGTTATGCCCAGAAGAGTGCTGTGGCTTACGAGATCAAGCTGTTTTTTTATTGCCCCGTCAATCTCGGGCACCGCGTGGCCGTGGATGTTGACCCAGAGTGATGAGACGCCGTCTATGTACTTTTTTCCCTCGGAGTCTATGAGGTATGAACCCTCCGCACGCTCGATCACTATGGGACCCTTGCGCACGTAATCCTTCATCTGGGTAAACGGATGCCAGACGAATTCCCTGTCGTAAGACCCTATCTGTTTTGATCTGTCGCTCATCTCGGTTTGTCAGGAACACCGGAGCCCCCAAGTGAAAAGAATATCATGAAATCGCGGGAGCGGGGTTAGTTAAGAATTTCTTTCCTGACCGGCATCTGCAGGTCGTCAAGCATCCTGAGATCATCGCGCGGCGAGCGCCCGGGAGTAGTAAGGTAGTTGCCGAGGATCATGGCGTTTGCCCCAGCCACAAGACCCATCGCCTGGAGGTCGCGAAGCGTCACTTCCCTTCCCCCTGCAGTCATTATTATCTTGTCCGGGAGCACGAGCCTGTAAATCGAAATGGTTCTTACGGCTTCAAGCGGCTGTATGGTCTCAAGGTTCTCAAACGGAGTTCCGGGTCTCGGGTCAAGGAAGTTTATCGGAACCCAAGTGGGGTTAAGATCCCTTATCTCGAAAGCAAACTCCATTCTCTGACATATGCTCTCCCCCATGCCGAGTATGCCACCCGAGCAGAGATTCATGCCGGTTTCCTTTACCAGAAGGGCGGTCTTCAGCCTATCGTCGTAGCTGTGGGTTGTGCATATGCTGGGAAAATGGCTCCTGCAGGTCTCGATATTGTGGTTATATCTCCACACCCCGTGATCCCTGAGTTCATATGCCTGTTCCCTTGTTAGATCCCCCAGAGAACAGCCGACCTTGAGATTAGTTTCCGCGCAGAGAAGATCTACGGCCTCGAGAACCTTTTTGAATATCCTCGGCGTCGGGCCCTTGGCGCTTATCACTATGCAGAAATCCATGGCGCCCATTTTCTCGGCCTGCCTAGCGGCCCCGAGTATTCTCTCCGCCGCCATAAGCGGATGGGCCTCCACCTCAGTATCGAAATGGGCCGACTGGGAGCAGAAGGAGCAGTCCTCGGGACAGTTCCCCGTCTGGGCGCTTATTATGGACCGCAGAAACACCCCGTCACCCTTGTACTTAAGGGTAACCTTCCTTGCAAGCGATATGAGTTCAGAAAGCCGCTCCCCGGAAAGCTCGGTAAGTGCGAGGGCTTCTTCAAAGGTTATCTGTTCTTCCTTTTCAAGAAGTTTTTCGGAAACTACGTCAAGAATGTCTATTCTGGTTGCCTCTCGGTACTGAGTCTAGGGGGATATAAATTACAGAAACGGGCGGGGTTGTCAAACCAGTATGCCCGCGGGCGATGGGACGTCCGGCCGGAAAAAACATCCGAAACCGCGTCTTCGATATTCTCCGCGGAGCGGACTGTCCCGCCGCCGATTTTCCGTATCGTATGACGCACTCGGCCTGGAGGTCAGGGAAAGCCGGAGGAGTCGGGGACGCCTGTATGAGTGTGTGGAAGGTAAGCGCCGGTTCATTTCAGGTCGCAGGGTGATGTTGTTTAGTCCTGCCCTCAATGTTATATTTTTAGTAATAAAAAGTTCTAGCTGACTGGCCAGATGCTGTCGGGTTGTGTTCAAAGTTCCCTTGTAAAGCGCCAGGCAACGCCTTTCGAATTTAACTCTTAAGTCTTTGCCAAAACAGGCATGAGAGATGAAGAAAGCAATTTCGGGAGAAGAAAAAGGTTTTCACAATACGGGCTTGAGATACAGCGTCGGGTTTAGCAATGCCTTGCCGGCTGCGAACCGCAACGACCATCCTTGGCGCTGTCAGGACGAGAGGTTCACAGGGTGAAGCTGTCTCTCAGGCATCTTGTGGGCAGAAGCAGTGACGAAACCCCGTTTTCGCTGTCGCTTCCGATTCTTTCGGCCGGACTCACCGCGGGTCTCTGCATGCTGGTCATCGAGATTGCCTTTGGAACATTCATATTCTCCGGAGCGCTGGCCCCGTATTCATCCCAGGGAATCGGCCTGATACTGTTTGGAAACTTCGCCGCGTGCCTGCTCGTCGCAATTGTGGGCGGGTACCGCGGTACAATCGCGGGGCTGTCTCCCTTGCTTGTGCCGGTGATGGCGACCATCGCGGCCACGATGAAGGCGGATGCCCAGGTACTTTTCGTAACCACGGCGTGCGCGCTGATCATCAGCGCCGTGGCCGCGGGAATGTGCTGTTTTCTGGTCGGTCGGTTCCGGCTCGCCAACCTGCTGCGTTTCATCCCGTATCCGGTGGCCGGAGGATTTGTGGCAGGGATCGGGGGGGTCGTCTGTCTGGCAGCCTTGTCCCTGATGGGGGTAAATCTGGATTGGCGGGCAGTGGCGTCGCTGGAGTTGTCTGCGCTGTGGACATGGCTCCCGGGCGTCGCCTATGGGGTAATCCTGTATAGCGCCATCAGGCGTTGGGGAAATCCCTTGATCCTGCCGGTAAGCATTCTGCTCGCGATCGCCGCGTACCATCTTGCTCTTTCCGCCCTCGGCATTTCCGGCGCCGAGGCAAGGGCGGAGGGATTGCTTCTTGTCAGCACGGCGAAGGGGAACCTGTGGCCGGTGTTGTGGCCGGCCGACTTCGCGCACGTGGACTGGTCCGCGGTCGCCGGACAGATACCGAGCATGATACTGCTGATCCTGATTGTCCTGATCTGCGTCATCGTGGATATCGCCGGACTCGAGGTTGCCGTGGGAGAGGATATGGACTGGAACCGCGAGTTCCAGGCGACAGGCCTCGCCAGCATCGTCGGCGGACTCGGCGGGGGAACAGCGGCGAGCATAATCGTTTCCGCATCGCTGCGCAGCAAGCTCTTCCACGCTACCGCGCGAATGACAGGAGTTATCGCGGCCTGCTTCGTCGGGGTTGCCTTGTTGTTTGGCGACGAGATGCTGGAACTGGTGCCAACCGCTTTTGTCGGTGGAATACTGGTCTTTGCCGGTCTCATCATGCTGGACCAGGGACTGGTGAAGAGCCGCGAACGCCTGCCCGCGGCGGAATACGCAATCATTCTCCTGATCTTCGTCGTCATCCTCTTTTTCGGCCTGATAGAGGGCGCGGGCGTCGGCATGGTGGCCATCCTGGTGTTCTTCACCGTGCGCCTCAGCCGGGTGGATACGATCACGTCGCACTTCACTGCGCGCGAGCGTCGGAGCAACAAGACCCGCTCGGTCCCCGATCGCGCCATCATCCTAGCGGAGGGCGACCGGGTGCAGGCGTACCAGCTTCAGGGACACATCTTCTTCGGCAGCGCAAACACCCTGGTCGACCGTTTGAGGAAAGCCCTGGACGGCCCATCACGGCCTGCCTGCCTGATGATTGACTTCTCCGATGTTTCCGGGTTTGACTTTTCGGCGGTGAACGTGGTGGCCCGGTTCGTCCAGCAGGCAAACGTAGCGGGGGTGCAGGTGGTCTTAAGCGGTCTGTCAGAGAAACTGCGGTTCAGTTTGGAGAATAACATCGCTCCTTCGGTGTTTGAGGAACTGTGGCTGGAATCGAACGCCGATCACGGCTTGGAGCGCTGCGAGGATTTCATCATCGCGGCGTGGAATACGGATGCGGCCACGATGGAGCGGCATGTTTCGCTGCTTGAACACACCGTCGATGACCTCGAGCGCTATCTGGAGCGGCGGGTTCGCTTCGAGGACCTCATGGAAACGCTTTGGCCATGGCTTGTCCTCAAGAGCTACTCCGCCGAGGATGTCATCGCGGGACCGGACGTCCCAAGCGAAGGCCTGCAGCTGCTGTTATCGGGTCATGCCTCCGTCTACGATTCCGCGGGTCTGCGACTCCGCCAGTGCGGCCCCAGTGACGTTATCTGGCCGTCCAATCCGGCAGGTGACATGGAAACGACAGTAGTTGCAGACGAATCATGCTCCATAATGCTGCTCACCCCCAACGCCCAGGCCTGGGTTGAGAAACACGAACAGGGACTGGCAATCGAGTTGTATCGATACATGTTTGCCGAGCACTTCAGAACTGAGACGGAAGAGAACACACCTGCGGAAGAAGGATCCGGGGATTGAGAATGCAATAAACAGTCCTGAGCACAAGGGGCTCGACAGGATACGGTCAAAGGGCAAAAGCGGGTTTGACCAGATGGTTGCATTTAACGTGTTGGCAGCCAAAATACATCATCCGGGTTCGATGACAAGGAAGGCACGGAAGATTATGACGGCTAGGATGCCGTCTCCCGACTCGATCATCTCTCTGTTGCGCTCTCCGGTGAGCATGTTGAAGCGGTCCCAGATGTCTTTTTCGGTTTCCGGGGCGGGGGACTCGATGCTCGCATCCCACGGATCAAGCACTTCGAAACCGGATTCCCTGACGAGAGGCAGAAGCCACCCGTAGTAAAAATCCCGGCACGCTTCGGAGAAACCTAGCCCGCATATCTCATAAAACAGGAAGCGGGAAGTTTTTGGGACTGGATTCCGGATTTTTCCTGAACTGATCCTGACTTCGGCACATTCGTGTTGTAAGTAGCTGGAATTACACGCACGGGCATGCGCAGGTACACTACAAGCCCTGTTTTTCAGCGATTTTCCGTAATTCCGGGAG
>JAPPAR010000033.1 GCA_026705445.1 Candidatus Dadabacteria bacterium | reverse complement strand
GGGAAGAGTTCGGTTGTGTCTGAGCTGTGTTCGTGGAGGGAGTGAAATCCGGATTTGTAGTCTGAATATGTTGATAGGGGAGGTTTTTAGTTATGGGAGAGTTGCGTGCTGTTTTGGGGGCAGTGCAATACGGAATGCAATTCCTGGACAATAAAGTTCAAGTGAAGCTTAAATTTCATAGCGATTTCTTTTTTTAAGATTCCTCCCTGGGTTTTTCTTCTTAACATCTCCTTCTACGCGGCGTCCGGAAGAGTTTTCCTGAACTCCTTGTCAAACAGCTCTCCTTTTTCCAGGATGACGCGGGCGACGAACAAAAGACGGTCGCACACGGTACGAACGGATCTGCAGTAACCATGACCCCTTTTCCGAAGCTCTTCGTATTTGGCCCTGCTTACCGGATCATTGATTACCGCTACTCCGCCCAGAATATGAAACGCGGCCGAGAGACTCCTGCACACAGCCCTTCGTTTGACGACCAGCTTTGTCTTGCCCGATTGTCTCGTCACCGGAGCCACACCCCCAAGACATCGGATCGCTTTGAAGTCCCGACGGCCCACAAGACTCCATGCCTCGGCAATAAGTGTAGCGAGCACCACGGTTCCCACGCCGGGCATGGAGCGGAGAATCTCAATATCTGTAGGCCCCTCGGCCTTAAGCTTTTCGTTCATGGTCTCTATAATCTTCTCTATGGAGTCTTTGATTTCCCCGAGCTGACGGTCTGCCACCTTCAAACGTTCGACAACCGACCTTATATACAAGACGCAGCTACCCACGGTCGCGTCGCTTACGTTTATTCTTTCAGCCCGCAGTATCCTGAGCGCTCCCTCGGCGTCAATACGTCTCACCCTGTTGCGCTTGAGAATCTTGTTGACCGTTTGGGCTCTTTTCCCCTTTGCCGCGCCAGGACAGGGGACAAGCTCCCAAAGCTCAAGATGCCATGGCCTTACGGTACTGCCGAGAAGCTCTTCAAACTGGGGATAATACCTCCACAGCAGTGCACGGAAACGGTTCACAAGGCGTGTGCGTTCTCTTGTGAGTTCTTCCCTCGTTCTGGTGAGTTCCCGCAGAACTATGACGTCCGGGTTCTGCGGTTCAACGCGGCGGAAGCGTCTGCGGTCCGTGCGCAGCGCAGACGCAAGAACCAGGGCGTCTTTTCTGTCATCCTTGGCTCCCGAGACGCAGAACCTGTCTCTGAAGCGGTCAAGCTGCTTGGGATTTACGGAATAAACCATAAAACCCTGTTCACATAGACTTTCCACCACGGGGCCGTGGTTCACCTCTATGGCAACGGCCATGTCACAGGAATCAGAACCTGAGACCTTCTGTATCCACTGAGACATTTCAAAAAGACCGGTTCCCGTGTGTCTGAAGCTTTTTCCTTCGACAACGGAACCTTCATTGTCAATGACGCAGACCTGGTGGGAGTTTTTCCCCCAGTCTATGCCCGCAAAAAATAGAGATTCAAGATTGTTGTAAACTAATACCTCCATGTGAATTCGGGTTTGCCGTGATGCGTGACAGAACCAGTAGGGGTGCTGAATGGCGCAAACTTCCTGTTGGGCATTTATCACGGTGCTTGACCGAGGCGCTTGTCCTAAATAGGTGCTCAATGGCACAGTTAAAATTAGGCAGCTCTCGGTCAGGCAACCCGTGAATTTAATTATAAATTCGATTTTTGTTCTTTTCGCTTGATTCAAGCTTTTTAGAATGGTACTGGTAAATCACGGCTGCTGACCCTCAAAACCCTCCCATATCCCTATGTGGTGAGAAATGCGGGATCCTTTTGTTCTGAATTTCTCTCTTATGCGGTTTCGGCCCGGCGGTCGGTCCAGTTGATATCAGTCAAGAACAAGTCCCGGCAGGTCGGAATGCGGCGCGGGAGCCGGATTGATCGAGAGTCTCCCTTCCTGGGAGCTTTTCGCAGATGATCCCTGGATCATGGCTGAATCCGAGGAAGGACACATGTCGTCAGCCTGGTAAGCCAGTGCGGTTTTAAGAAGGCTTTCCTCCGGGTCGCCGAGCTGGTGTTCATAATCATTGTCTGCGACGGAGCAGTCCGGCGAGAACCCGTCATCATAGTCAGCCGCGCCGCGGTCGTTTACCACCCTAAACTCAATGGAGAAATACGTTGTGCCGCAGTTGTCCCGCGGGATAAAGCCGTGATATTTGCCGCATGTTGCGGTGCCGATCACTATCACGTCAACATCAACCCCCATCAGGCTGTTGATTATCAGCTCGCTCGCGGAGCAGGTGCTTGCGCTTGTGAGAACGAAAAGCCGGGAAAGATCAAGCGTCGGCAGGGTGGCTGAGTTGAAAGATGTGGCGAATGGATAAGACGCATCTTTTTTTTTGTCGTTGTATTCGATTTTCGCGAAGGTTTTGCCGTTTCCTGCGGACCCGGCTATCATGGAGGTGATTAGTTGCGCTATACTGATTGCTCCTCCCCCGTTATAGCGGAGATCAAGCACGAGATCGTCAATTTCGGTTCCCTGAACGAAACTGTTCACGGCATTTATCAGAGGCTGCGCGGCAGTGGAGATATGGCTGTTAAACAGCATGTAGCCGACACGGTCTCCACCGGATGTTGTAATGACTTTTACTTCCTGAACCGGACTCACCGTTACTGTGCCCGCGGTCATCGGAACGGACCGTTCCTGGGAGGATGCGCCGGGATCCTTGACCGTGAAGGTATGGTTGTCGCCGGAAGATGGGTTAAGGGCGCTGTTTAACGCAGCTACTTCCACCGCGTCTGTGGTATTCACAAGGTCAATTCCGTCGATTCCGAGAATCTCTGTGCCGCGAAGGAGATTGACGCTGGATGCGGTTGCTGGTGAATTCGGTTCGGTGCGCAGTACTATTACCTTTCGCGGAACAGTAGCTCTCAGCACCCTGAATACAGCGCCGTATCCCGCCTCAACTCCTTGTTGCGAGAACTGGTTGTATTCTGCGGTAGATTGCGAGAAGTGGAACCTGTCTTTGGGTTTTCCGGAAGAAGTGGTTTGCGATGTTTTCATCAGATCGAAGTATTCAGGCGTAGTGCAACATGTCGGATTCATGTCCACAATCTCGTCATACCAGAGATAGATTTCGTGGCTCCAGGAGCGAAGCCAGTTGTTTTCATCCGTTCTTGTGCCCTGAACAGTTGCGTTCTTGTTAAAGGCCACCGAGGGGTTCGCGCAGAGGTGGCGAAAATTCTTGCTGGGGCAGAAAGCATCCTTTTGCCAGGGTTCGTCGGTAGTGGAGCAGGGGTCAGGCGGATCGGTTGTTGAGGGCGGATCGGTTGGCGTGGGTGGGCTGGTTGGCGTGGGTGGGCTGGTTGGCGTGGGTGGGCTGGTTGGCGTGGGTGGGCTGGTTGGCGTGGGTGGGCTGGTTGGCGTGGGTGGGCTGGTTGGCGTGGGTGGGCTGGTTGGCGTGGGCGCCGGTGGATTTTCCTTCAGGTTTTCCTCGCCCCCCCCGCATCCCGCGAAACCGAGGACATTAGCCAGAATCAGAAATGACCCCAGAAAACCTGAAGCGAACAAATGTCTCAGACGACTTTTCTTTTTTCTGGGAGCAGCATATCTGTCGGCGGAATCTGGTCTTCCCATCGAGGTTCCTTACATGCGGTTTTGAGAAATTTCAGACCCTGTAAGCAGAGGCAGTGTTTCAGCCGCTTTGCCCATTAAGCTTACGTCATAGAGACCCGTGCCTGGAGTTCTTTCAATGTTGATCTCAACCACAGGCTTTTCGCTTTTTTTTGCTATGAGCCCCATTGATGCCGCCGGTTCGACCACTCCCGAGGTCCCCACTATGAGAAGGAGATCGCACTGCTCTATGGCGAACAGACACCTGTCTATTCTCTCCATCGGGATTATTTCTCCGAACAACACGGTGTTCGGCCTCATTACCGCGTCGCAGGCGTCGCACTTAGGGGGAAGTTCCGGAATAGGTGCCTGGTAGTTTTTCTCCACTTTTTCGCATTCGGTGCATTTGATTTCCCAGAGGCTCCCGTGAAGTTCTATTACGTTTCGTGTCCCGGCCGCGAAGTGAAGACCGTCTACGTTTTGCGTTATGAGCGTGAAATCCTTTTTTTCCTTCTCAAGAGCGGTTATCGCGAAGTGGCCAGGATTAGGTTTGGCGTTTTTCATTATAGCCCTTCTTGAGTCATACCACTCCCACACCAACTTGGGATTTCTAAAAAAGGCCTCTGGCGTTGCAAGTTCGTGGGGGTCGTAATTCCTCCAGAGCCCTTCTTCTCCCCTGTATGTGGGGATACCGCTTTCAGCCGAGATTCCCGCCCCTGTAAGGACGACGATTTCGTTGGAATTGGTTACGAATTCGTATGCTTTTGCGATCTCTTTTTCCATGCTTTGACAACTTGGAATAAATTAACCGTTTTATAGGCACTTCTAAAAATACCCTTCCAGTTAAACTTCAAACAATAGTAATATACTCTCACCCCCCCCCCCGTCAAATTACAGGGTGGCTGTGTGTGTGGATACAAAACAATGCCGGAGGAAGGAAAGTGGAACAGCTGGATTTCGGAGAAGGGGACAGGTACGTGAGACT
>JAPPAR010000032.1 GCA_026705445.1 Candidatus Dadabacteria bacterium | reverse complement strand
CTTTATTATAACACAAACAACGGCCTTTTCTATACCTTACCGTGAGAAATCCGGGCTAGGCATTCTGCACAAAATTATTTAAAAACTTCAGAGAGTTATGATTGACGGAGAGAGCACGGAAAACAGGGATTCTAAGGACAAGCCCCTCTTTGCCCGTCTCTCGTTCTCAAAATACTTCCTCGCAAATTCCTCATCTGGGAACCGCTTCAAGGATCTGTAGAAGCTTACTTTCTTTGTACTGCGGACTTTAATAGGTCTTCTCTGAATTCAGAACTGTTTAGAGACTGCCCTAATAGAAAACAGTAGATACTTGTGGGAATGAACACGATTTCTTTGTTGCCGTAGTGTCGGACATCCTGTTTTGTAAGTGTGCAACAACACAGACAGCTTGGATCAAAAAGTTTATTTTCTTCGGCGAAATCAAGCAGTCCTTTGATCTCTGAAGAGTCTTCAAGCGGCCTATCAGACCACTTGATTTCAACTGCTACTGTTATTCCTGTCGCACCCATGTCTACTTGGTCTACTTCTCCATTTTTCCAGCGTGCGTAATATGATTTTTGCGAGTGTTCGGGCAAGTGAAAGGAATTACTGAAAAACGCTGTTTCCGCCAGTTTACCAAGAATGGTTTTGTTATCTTCTTCCAAAGCACCAAACAATGCCGGGTACATGGAGGCGTTTGTAATATAGACTTTGAATTTGTGTTCTCTCTTAAACTTCCTGGCGTTTCTGTCGATCCTGCTAACGCGTTTTATCAGAAAAGCTGCTTCGAGATATTCCAAGTACTTTAATATTGTGGTTTTCGCTACGCTTGAGTCTTGAGAGAGGCCCGATAGGTTGATTTCCTGCCCGGTGTTATGGGCAAGTGTTACAAACAGTCGGTTAAGCTCTGGAATATCACGGATCCCATACAGGCTTGGTAAGTCGCGCAAAAGTACTTTCTCTATAATGTCATTCCTGATAAAACGACCTGGGTTCTCTCTGACCTCTTCTAAGAATACAGCTTCGGGGTAGCCTCCGAAGTTTATGTAATTTATAAACTCTTCATTGAGATCTTCAATTTTTTCAAGAAGAAGGCCGATTTGGCTAGGTGGGATATAGGGAACCTCTTCTCCCTGAACAAAAAATCTTTTTTCTTTGTCCGAGAACTTAACGTATTCGTAAAATGTCAATGGAGGAAGAATGAAGTCGGTGAACCTTCCGGCACCGGACTCGTCGCTTTTCAGCTTTAGTACTGCAGCGGCCGAACCGGTTGCTATGAAACGGTGCTGCGGATAGGAATCGACCAGAGACTTCAGATGTCGCTCCCAGTCGCTCAGGTATTGAATCTCGTCAAAAAAAAGATAACCAGACTCATCTTGCGCTATGGAGTTCAATTCGGTGAATATGAGAAAGATTTTTTCAAGCGATAACCCTGAATACAAAGGGTTGTCCAAAGGAACATATAGAATTCGTTTCGGATCAACTCTTTTCCTTATGAGTTCGGCAACTGCCTGATGAACCATAACGGTTTTACCGACCCTGCGTGGGCCCATAAGCACAACTGCCCGATTGATCTTTTTCTCGTATATTAGTTCAAAAAACGGGGTGAAATAGATTCTTTTGGGAGAATCTTTCCATCTGACATCGTTTCGATTTTCCCACCAAAGGCTGTCGGTGCGGAGACGCCGAAGGATTTCCTGTTCAGAAACGCTAAACATAACGGTCAATATGATAGCAGGGGAAAAAAGAAAGTCAAATAAGCACAATTAATTACTCTTATTTGATCTCGAAGAGAATAATTGAATGATAACCGGAAGTTATGAGTATCAAATAGCGATGACCGCAGTTATAAAAGGCTAATCGTCTGCAATTTAACTGTGCCTTACAAAAAGTTGGGGCGTCATCGATAAAAAAACTTCCTCCCGCTTCTTTTCACGGAATTCTCGGCTAGCATTGTATACTATTTCCATTAATCGCTGTTGAAAAAAAACCGGGCGTGTGTATAATCCGTGCGTCTTTCAGTTAGTAAAAATCTTCTTTTAATCCACTCGACGAGGTAAATAATGAGCAACTGGGAATGTAAAAATCACGGTCATCCGGATATAAAGCCTTCTCCTTCCAGAAGAGCCATATTCATCGGCAGGTATCAACCATACCACGCCGGACACATAAGCCTTGTCAGGCAGAAGCTCGACAATGGAGTTCCGTGCCTGATAATGGTAAGGGATATTCCTCCCGATCCGAAAAACCCCTTCACCACGGAACAGACCGTCGGAATGATAAGAAAATATCACGAGAGCAAGGGGGATGACGTGGTCGTGATGGTGATTCCGGACATTGAATCGGTAAACTGGGGCAGGGGAGTCGGTTACGAGATGAACGAGTTTTTTCCGCCTGAGAACATAGGATTCATATCGGCTACCAAGATACGCGAATCGATAGCAAGTGGCAATGAGGAGTGGAGGGAACTCGTGGACGAGTCCATTCAGGATGACGTGGTAAATTACCTGAGCGGCGACTGACCGCGGTTCCTGAAGGTAAAAAGACGATGTTGCAGACCATTCCGTACAAAAACCGTGCGGATATGTCCGAGGGGTGGAGCAAGGAAATCGCATGTCGCAAAGAGCGCACCAAGGTGAAGTTGCCGGAACGCGCTGGACCCCCTGTCAGTACCTGAAGTTTTCCCAAGAGCGTCTGCAACCGGCCATTGAGTTGCTGGATCGTATACCCCTTGAGGTGCCGGACGTGATCTATGATCTGGGCTGCGGTTCGGGCCACATAACCCATTTTCTGGCGAAGCGCTGGCCCTCATCCAGAGTATATGGTATCGATAACTCACCGCAGATGCTGGCAGAGGCGGCTGCGGAGCCGTCGACCATACACTGGGCGGATGCCGATATCCGCAGCTGGGTGCCTGAGGAAAACCCGGACCTTATTTATTCCAATGCGTCTTTGCACTGGGTTGACGGTCACTCTGAGCTGTTTACGCGCCTGGCGAGCTACCTTAACCCGGGAGGTTGCCTTGCGGTCCAGATGCCGCTTAGCTGGGATCTTCCGTCTCACCGCCTGATGCGGGATACGCTGGCAGATGGGGGTCCCGAGGGGAAGCCCGTCGGCGAGGCCTCACTCCTTGCCGCCTTGTCAAACAAGTGGGTCGAGGATTCAGATTTCTACTACGATATCCTTTCTCCCTGTACGCGACGCCTTGATATCTGGGAAACGCGGTATCTCCATGCGCTGGAAGGCGATGACCCTGTTTTTGAATGGGTTATGGGCAGCGGTCTGCGCCCGATTCTAAATGGTCTGCCCGATGCTGAGCGGAACCGGTTTTTAGAGGTATACAAGCAACGGCTTCGGGGTGCTTATCCTAGGGGTTCGGGGGATCGTACGCTGTACCCCTTCCCTCGCCTGTTCATATCAATTCTTGCCACACACAAAGCAGGTGCTGTTCAGGTCCCGATAAACAAGACGGCAAACAAAGTATATAATTTCCAAATTATGCCAGCCCCTGTTTGCCGCTCTTAGAATAAAGAGAAAGCAAACTATTTTTGTAGCCACAACCTTCATTTCACGACACCGACGTCCTATGATGGT
>JAPPAR010000031.1 GCA_026705445.1 Candidatus Dadabacteria bacterium | reverse complement strand
AATGGGGAATTGTCCTCAATCTTGAGCCGCAAACTAATTTTTAGAAGTGCCCTTATGAGTCTTTTCCCATTGCTGACCGTAAAAACATGGTTGGGGGAGCGGGAGATTCTCTTGACAATTCATCCCCTGATACTAATCTTGTTTGTGTTGTGTTAGAGCAGTATGTTCCCGTCCTCATGATAATAGTAATAGCGATCGTTCTGGCCGCGGCGCTTCTGTCCGTTTCCTATCTGCTCGGTCCGAAAAGATACGGAAGCTGGCGCAAGCTGATTCCGTATGAATCGGGGATGGTTCCCAGGGGAGACGCAAGGGAGAAGGTTTCACTCAAGTATTATCTCGTAGGAGCCCTTTTCATACTGTTTGACATAGAAATCGTGTTCCTTGTAGCCTGGGCGGTCGTGTTCAGGGAGCTTGGGATGGTGGCGCTTGTTGAGGTGCTGGCATTCCTTTTTGTTGTGATGGGCGGGTACTTTTACGTTCTCAAGAAAGGAGCTTTGGAATGGGAGTAAGCAGCGGGTCACTTCTCGGCGGAGACGGTTTTCTGACGACCAAGGTCTCCGCGGTTGCCAACTGGGGAAGGAAAAACAGCCTGTGGCCGATGGCTTTTGGAACCGCCTGCTGCGCGATTGAGATGATGGGGACTTTCTCCTCGAGGTTTGATATCGCGAGGTTCGGAGCCGAAACCGTGAGATTCTCGCCGAGACAGGCGGATCTGATGATAGTTTCCGGTACCATAACCTACAAGATGGCGTCGGTCTGCAGAAGGATCTACGAACAGATGCCCGAGCCCAAGTGGGTAATAGCGATGGGGTCGTGCACGTGCGGCGGCGGACCTTTTGACAGTTACGCCGTTGTTCAGGGAATAGACGAGTTCCTTCCGGTGGATGTTTACGTTGGCGGCTGTCCCCCGAGACCCGAAGCCCTTATTGACGCCGTCATCAAAATCCAGAAGAAAATAGATAACGAGGTACCCCCGATCGTATGACATCCACACCTGACCCTGTCGATCAAATAAGGGAAAAAATAAGCGGTTATGTCCTCTCGGAGAGCACATTCCGCGGGGAGACCACCTTTGTTGTAAAGGCAGAATCGATAGTCGAGTGCTGTTTGTTTCTGAAAAACACCCTCGGTTTTACTTACCTTGTGGACGTTACGGTTGTCGACTACCTGACCGTTAAATTTCCAAGGTACGAGATTGTCTACCTCCTTCACCGCTTCGGTGAGAACTACGAAGAGAACTTGAAAATAAGGCTCAAGGCCGCTCTTGAGCAGGATAACCCCGCGATTGATTCCGTAACGTCGGTGTGGTCCGGGGCGAACTGGCTTGAGAGAGAAGCCTACGATATGTTCGGGATAACTTTCAGGGGGCATCCCGACCCGAGAAGAATACTGATGCCCGAGGATTACGACCAGTTTCCTCTGAGAAAGGACTTCGACGTGAGAGACAGGGAATCTTCAAAGAGATGCTTTGAGCGGGCTCTTGATGAAGGACTTGAGTGATGGAAAGAGTAGAGATTGTTACAGAAGAGCTTAGCACTGAGGCCGACGGTACGAGAAAGCAGACCATGATGCTTAACATGGGGCCGCAGCATCCGTCAACCCACGGGGTTTTGCGTGTGGTTCTTTATCTTGACGGTGAGATAGTCCAAGAAGCCGTTCCTCACATCGGCTATTTGCACAGGGGAATAGAGAAGCTCTGCGAGGACATCACCTATCAAAAATGTCTTCCGTACACCGACAGGATGGATTACCTGGCCTCGATATGCAACAACATAGGCTTCATACTGGCCGTTGAGAAGCTGCTCGGGATCGAGGATGAAATTCCCCCGAGGGCCAAGGTAGCCGAGGTGATAATGTTTGAACTCGGCAGAATCGAGTCCCATCTAATAGGCATAGGCGCAAACTCCATGGATCTCGGCGCGATGACCGCTTTTCTTTTCTGCTTCAAGGAGCGCGAGCGTATCTACGAGATTCTTGAGATGGTATGCGGAGCGAGACTCACGACTTCATACCCTAGGGTGGGGGGGCTCCCTATGGATCTTCCTGAAGATTTCTCGGACACGATAAGGAATTTTCTTAAGATATTTCCCGAAACCCTAAGCGAGATAGACAGGCTTCTTACGAGAAACAGAATATGGGTCGACCGCACCAAGGATGTGGCGGTCATAAGCAAGGAGCAGGCGATTGATCTCGGGATTACCGGTCCCATACTCAGAGGAAGCGGCGTTCCCTACGATGTAAGGAAAGCCGATCCCTACCTTGATTACGAAAACTACGAGTTCGACATACCGGTCGCCAATGAAGGAGACGCGTACGCTAGGTATCTCTGCAGGATGGAGGAAATGAGACAGAGCCTTCGCATAATCGAGCAGGCTCTTCGTAATCTTCCCGACGGCCCCTACATAGCCGATCTTCCCAATATCGTCTTGCCCGAAAAAGAGCTTGTCTACACTAAGATGGAATCCCTGATCAGGCATTTCGTGCTTGTCTACAACGGTTTTGAGACTCCTCCGGGGGAGATATACCATGCCGTGGAGAACCCCAAGGGGGAGCTTGGTTACTACATAGTAAGTGACGGTACGGGAAAGCCCTACAGGATGCGGGTTCGTGGGCCGTCGTTTGTGAACCTGCAGGCCCTTCCGGGTATGGTAAAGGGGGGTTTTGTCTCCGATGTCGTTGCCGCGATAGGAAGCATTGACATAGTGCTCGGGGAAGTCGACAGGTAGGAGTCAAAAAAAAGACCTGTTTCCTCGGTTTTCTCGCATTCTTTAAGACCGGCAGGGCGCAAGCCAGACTGAATGACGGCCGGGAAGCCGGTGGAAACCCGGCGGAGGTGAGAGAAGTGTACCACGGTGTCGTGCCGTAAGCCGCCGAAGGAAAGAGACAATCCCGGATGAAGATATATGAAGTAAGCAGTCACGCGTAATGGCAACTTTAACGGTGGAAGCGTCTGTTATGCCGCCTCCGCGATTGCTTCGTATCTGCACCCGTTGCCCCGCAATTTGACGGGGGGGGGGGGGTGAGCAGATATGCTATCTATGAAATTTAGCTGGAAGGATATGAAGGATTTTAGAGTTATCCTTTCAGTCTCAATTGTAGCAGAACGATGTTAACTGAAAGCCGGAGCACCAGCTGTCATAAGGGAT
>JAPPAR010000030.1 GCA_026705445.1 Candidatus Dadabacteria bacterium | reverse complement strand
TGACCCTGTTGATACCGGGAATGCTTCTGCTTACAGAGAAGTGGAATCCTCTCGGTGGAGTACCAGGCTAAGGTTTATATTTTTAGCTGATTTACCAATAACGGGTAGAGGGAATCACAAGAATTTTCTCTGCCCGTTATTTTTTGTCTTTCCCTTCCTTCCTACGCCAGTCCCTTAAACAAAGCGGTTTGATATAATCCGCTTTATGATTGATAATAGAGTTTCCGGGACGGTGATCTGAATTGTCTGAAAAAATCCCTAGGTTTCTCAAAAACGGGTACTTGGCGCTTGCCTTGGGAACCATCATCGTCCTATCTTTTTTTCTTGTCGCCGAACCAGTCAGTCTTGACCGCAAATACAACAGTCAGAGCATAAAAATTGCCGAAGACACCCTTAAGCACGTAAACAAGTTTTATCTGGACAAAAACAAGATCGACTATGCGAAAATGCTTGAAAAAGGGGTTTCCAGCCTTGAAACCTTCCTTGACGACGTGCTGGTGGAATTTCCACAAGACCGGGGCAATGTCTTCGCCGTTCACGTAAAGGAAAAGACAAAGAAATTCAAGGAAAGAGAGTCACCATCCCCAAACGACGTCACGAGCACTCTGGGCCAAGTCGTGTCTTTTGTCCTTTCTAACACAGGAACCGAAGACCGCACCGTCAAAAACATAGAATATTCCATATCGGACAGCATGCTGAAGGTTCTTGACCCCCACTCCGCGATGATCCCGCCGGATATCTACAAGGAGTTTCTCATAGACACCGAAGGGAGTTTCGGAGGACTCGGAATAGTGGTCGGTATAAGAGATGGCCAGTTGACCGTCATATCTCCGATAGAAGGCACGCCGGCTTACAGGTCAGGGATAAAAACCAAAGATCGGATCGTGCAGATAGAAAACGAGTCGACCATAAACATGCCTCTTCTCGAAGCCGTAGGAAAACTAAGAGGTAAGAAGGGAACCAGAGTAAACCTTCTTATCTCGAGAAAAAAATTTTCCAAGCCCAAGAAGTTTTCGATAGTAAGAGACACGATAAAGATAGAAAGCGTCGAAGGGTTTGACCTTGAAAACGATATTCTTTACCTGAGAATAAGAAATTTCCAGAAAAACACGTCCTCGGATCTAAAAAAAGAGGTAAGCAGCCGCTCTTATCCAATTAACGGAATAATCCTCGATCTCAGAGGAAACCCCGGAGGTCTTCTCTCAGAGGCAGAGAAAGTAGCCGACCTTTTCCTCTCCTCGGGAACGATAATGACAACTAAAGCAAGGGACTATGCTAAAACCTACAGAGCGACGACAAAGCAACCTGAGTACAAGGGGAAAGTGATAGTGCTTGTGGATCAAGGAAGCGCAAGTGCGTCAGAAATAGTAGCCGGGGCGCTTAAAAACAACAAAAGAGCACTCGTGATAGGAAAAAGATCCTTCGGCAAGGGATCGGTCCAGAAGGTTTTCGAGTTCGAAGACGGCGCCGCTTTGAAACTCACAATAGCAAAGTATCTTACCCCGGGCAATATCTCCATCCAGGATAGCGGCATAACCCCCGACATTCTTCTTCAAGGATCAGTGATAACCGAAGATAAAGTCGTCTATAACCCTTTGCCCGAAAAAAGAGAAAACGGGGAAGAAGAGGCGTATATGCCAATCCCCGAATTCACGATCAAGTACGTCGACGAGAGGCTGGCACCCCAAGAAGAAGACGAGGATGAGATCCAGCCGGACGAATCGCTTACGAAAGCACAGAAACTTGAGAGACTGAAGAATGATTTTTACGTAAAACTTTCAAGAAGGATGCTCCTGGCGGAAACTAGGGAACAGATGTATGCAACAGCTACAGATTTTTCCAACGCCCAGCTTGAAGAAATCAGAAGACGGATTGAAAATACAGGAATCGACTGGTCTGCCGGTGAAACAAAAAAGCCTTCCGTATCGGTCCAAACGGTTCCCTCGAAAACAGCTTTCCGGGCCGGGGAAGAAAGTTTTCTTAAGATAAAGGTGACAAATTCCGGCCCTGACCCGATATACAGGCTCAGCGCTGTTACCGACTGTGAGAACCGCATTTACAGCGATGGAGAGCTTCTGTTCGGGAAACTGCTCCCCGGGCAGAGCAAAATCTCAAGAGTCAAATTTTCCGTTCCCAAATGGGTCACCACCAGAGAGGACAGTATCAAGCTCATTTTCACGAGTTCAGGGAACAAAACCTTTACGGAAGAGAACCTGCTCGTAGAAACCGTGGCGGACAAGCGTCCCGTCTACTCCCATAACCACGAAGTAGTGGACGACGGGAGATTCGGAAGCAAAGGCAACGGGAACGGCCATGCGGAACTTGAGGAAACCATAGTACTCAACATAAAATTGAAAAACACCGGAGATGGAACATCTGAAAAGACGGTAGCGACTCTTAAGAATCTTTCGGGGGACGACGTGTTTCTTGAGAAAGGAAGAGTTGAGCTTGAAAAGTTCCGTCCAGGGGAAACCAGACTTGCGCCTTTTCGTTTCAGGCAGAGCGGGAAAGGTGGTGAAACGGAATTTGAGCTTCTCGTAATGGATGAGGACTTCCGGGAAATAAAAACACAGAAAATAATCCTGCCTGTCTCCGAGCAGGAAAGACCGTTTTTCGCCACTTCCGCAAAGAAAACTGCCCTGTTCAAGGACTCAAGTTCCATACTTGGGGGAACTTTCCCTGCTGCCCCCGAAGTGGCTGTGGCACAGAAAAATTCCATGGTAAAAATTCTCGGTACTTCAGGGCGATGGATACGGGTTGAGGGGAAAAATTCTCTAGCAGGCTGGGTTGAAGAAAAAGCCATCAGGGTTTCTCGGGCAAGCTATGATGGTCCGTCCGGTGAAGCGTCGGATGAGAACGGAATCAACGGCGCAGGGCAGGGGATTTCAGTTCTTGAAGAAACCTTTGAAGAACCTCCTTTCATCATGATTTCGGATTTCCCCATGTCCACGGAGGCTTCCAAGATAACAGTGGAAGGATCGGTCAGGGACACTGACCGCATAGAGAGCGTCTCGGTTTGGAAAAAAGACGACAAGGTAAAGCTTTTTACACCGGGGAAAAACAACGTTCCCCTGCTTTTTCCCTTAACTCTCGAGGAAGGAATGAATCTTTTCACCATAGTGGCCAAGGACGAAAAGGGGATGACATCCAGAAAAGCCCTTGCCATAAGAAGAGATCTCTCCTGAACTCCGGATATGTACCGCACGCGCATTGAAAACAACGGATGAAGTCCCGGGAATAAAGCAATGCTTAAATTTCTTTTCCTCAGAATCCTGAGCGGAGCAGCAGTGATTCTCGCGGTCGCAAGCATAACCTTCTTTCTGCTGAGAGTGCTTCCCGGAGGCCCTTTCGACGCCGAGAAAAGCATTCCTCCTCACATACTTGAGAATATCGAGAAAAAGTATCACATGGACAAGCCGCTGCACAAGCAATACCTGATCTACATGGGGAACATGGCTCGCGGGGACTTTGGACCTTCCTACAAGTACGAGGACAGACCTGTTACCGACATAATAAAGGATACGCTGCCGGTTTCGATGGGACTGGGGCTGGTGTCCCTTGTACTTGCCTTTTTCATGGGAACAGCAATTGGAATGATTTCCTCGCTTTTTCCAAGAAGCATCCATGACATCGTTTCCGTACTTATCTCAACATCCCTGGTATCAGTTCCAAGCTTTGTCGTAGGAGCCGCACTCATATATCTTTTCTCCGTGAGATGGGGAGTTCTTCCGGCCGCTCTGTGGGGAGAGCCGAAACACATCGTCCTTCCGGCGATTACCCTTAGTCTGGCCCCGTTTGCCTATATCTCAAGGCTTGTCCGCTCCAACATGCTCGATGTGTCGGGCCAGTTTTTCGTAAGAACCGCTAGGGCGAAGGGACTTGGAAGAACGGAGATATTCACAAAGCACATCCTGAGAAACGCGCTTATACCGGTAGTAACGGTACTCGGTCCCCTGACCGCATATCTGGTAACGGGGTCGTTTGTCGTAGAGCATATATTCGCGATACCCGGAATGGGACGGTTCTTCGTTTTCGCCGTGGCAAATAGGGACTACTCCGTTGTGCTCGGAATAACGATCGTCTACGCACTTCTGCTCGTAATAGCGAATCTTATAGTTGACCTTCTCTACGCCGTACTTGACCCGAGAATAGAACTTAGAAAGCAGGAACCGGTCGCCTGATGGCAAGAAGAGCAGACGGAGATGAGAAAGAACGTAAAGATAATTATCGAGTATGACGGCACGGACTACCACGGCTGGCAGTGCCAGGGTGATCTTCCCACCGTACAGAAGACCATAGAAGACGCCTTACGGCAGATCACAGGGGAGAGTGTTAAGATAACCGGTTCGGGAAGAACGGATACCGGTGTGCACGCAATGGGTCAGGTGGCAAGTTTTCTCACCGATACGCAACTGGATTCCGAAACCTTGCGAAAAGCACTTAACTCCACCCTTCCCCGCGACATATCGATCATCAGAGCCCAAGAAGTGCCCCAGGACTTTCACGCGCAATTCAGCTCCAGAAGCAAGGTTTACGAATACAGGATTTTCAACAGACCGAATCCTCCCGCCCTGCAGAGAAACAGGGTCTGGCATATCCCCGAAAAGCTTGATATGGGGAAGATGAAAGAAGCCATCTCCCATCTTGAGGGAGACCATGATTTTTCAGTCTTCGCCACGGCCGACATAACCGTGAAAACCACGGTACGCACCGTAAAAGAGGTACATGTCAGGAAAAATCGCGAAGGAATAATACTGATTGAAATAGAGGCGAATGGGTTCTTGAAAAGAATGGTGAGAATGATAACGGGAACACTTGTAGAAGTTGGAAAGGGAAAACTTAGCCCAGAGGGATTCGGGCAGATACTTGCTGAGGGGAAAAAGACGAAAAATGTTTTTACCGCTCCCCCCAGTGGACTGTTTCTCAAAAAAGTTATCTACTGAATCCGTGTTATTTGATTTCAGTTTCCGCAACATTTATGTATCCTTCTTGGGGGTGAAATAAAACCTTTTCAAGTTTTTAACAGTCCCGGTTTTTGCAAGCACTCAATGAAATTCCTAAGATTCAGAAACAGCCAGGAAAAACCCGTGTTCGGAAAATATATCGACGGGGCGGTTTTCGAGATAGAAGGAAACATCTTCGGAAACTGGTCGGTAACGAATACGGAACACAACTACACAGACATCGAACCGCTTGCCCCGTGTCTTCCAACAAAAATCATAGCGGTGGGGCTTAACTATGAAGACCACGCGAGAGAGATGAAAAGAACTCCCCCAGAAGATCCCATGCTTTTCATGAAGCCTTCAACTGCAGTAATCGCCCACCGCGAAGAGATAAAATACCCGGCGCACATGTCAGAAAGGGTGGATTATGAAGGGGAGCTCGGAGTGGTTATAGGGAAAAAGGCGCGCATGGTCGAGGAAGAGAGGGCACTTGAGTACGTATTCGGATATACCTGCATAAACGACGTGACGGCGAGGGACCTTCAGGCAAAAGACATACAGTTTACAAGGGGCAAAGGGTTTGATACCTTTGCCCCCGTGGGTCCTTTCATAGAAACGAAAGTCGATCCTGGAAACCTTCGGATAAAAACTTTTCTGAACGGTGAGATAAAACAGGATTCAAGCACGAAAAACCTGATATTCAGCGTTCCGAAACTCATAAGCTTCATATCAGGGGTGATGACACTTCTTCCCGGAGACATGATAGCGACTGGAACTCCTTCAGGGGTAAGTCCCATGAAGCCGCTGGACGTAGTGGAAGTTGAAATTGAGGGGATCGGAAAACTTGAAAACCGCGTCAGCCTTTAGTGCCCGTCCGCAGATGGCACGCGGGTTAACGCCGCATATCTTTACACCACTTGAACTTTAAAGTGCAACACTAACTTCGATAATCTCTTTTCAGGGGAGTTTAGCACAGGGATCGACAGCCTATGCGTCCGACAGAATATGTATCGTTAAGAATCTTTGCCCTCGCCCTCCTTGTGCTTGGCGCTATGGGGGCCGGTTCCTGTGGCGGTGGTGGTTCGGATTACACCTCTCCCCCCGTAGGCAGATGCGATCTTGATCCCCAGAGAAACAAACAGAAGCGGACGGGGTACGAAAGAGAGAATTATTATCCCAAGAGGTTCAGCCGTGATTTGAACTTCCGCAACTACGGCACCGATATATCTCCCACAAAAAAGCATAAGGATATAGCAAAAAAAGTAAGCCGCTCCATATTCGAGATTGAAGTCAGAGAAGGCAATAAATCACATTACAAAGCACTGGGAACCGGGTGGCTTATTGCCCGAAAATATGTTGTTACAGCCGCGCACACTTTCGGGGGAATAGTGCCCAGGCAAGAAAGGGTATTCATACACACTTTTGACGGCCATACTATTGAAGCGGAAGTAGAACATATTGACCGGAGAGAGACTGAGGGAACCGATCTGGCGTTACTACGCCTTGAAGAAGAAATTTCCGCCGTTCCCATGAAGATAGCGGACAGAAAACCCTTAAGAAACGAATTTCTGATGGCTATGGGCGGGGCCAGCGTACTGAGAGGCCTCGGCGGATGGGCAGTTTCCGCGGGACCGGCACTTGAGTTAAGCAGCGAGTACACGGGGTGCCCGCTTCCTTATTATAGATTTGAAGATTGCCAGCAAGAAGGTTGTGAAACATTTTGCAATGCCGAAAGGATGTATCACGCAGTGCCAATATCTGGAGGAATGAGCGGAGGGCCCATATTCAACGAAAATGGAGAAGTGGTTTCCATCGTATCCGCGACAAAATCCGACTACGAAGGTATAGTCGGGGACTTGTTTGGCGCCATGCCTTTTCAGGTTTCCACCTCGCCGCCGGAGAATCTCTGGATCTATGCTTTTGATCAACCGGACCCGGATTCCTTTTCCTACGGACCGAACATCGAGGAACTGAAAGAAGTTTACGAAATGATCCCCAGTTCTGAAAAGCCTCATGACGCCGGTGATTACAGAGATAATGTGTGGCAAGAAACCGGACATGAGTTCGGCGATAAGTACAGCCCGTTTCCACTTGATCAATTCGAGCTTATGAACACAGAATATAAAAAAGCACGCAAAGCCACCGTCACAGTCAGGGTTATTCACGAAGGAAGCCCAATAAACGGTTCCGGATTCATATACAACAATAATACCGTCGTCACCGTAGGACACTTGGCCAAAAAGAAAGGCAACAGGGCAGACATTACCACAGAAGACGGCAGGGTTTATGACGGAGTTGTTTCAAAAATCCAGTATCAGGAGACTAAGGACCAAGGATGTGACATCGCGATTATAAAAATGGGTGAAGCAAACGCATTTTCAGAATATCCAAAGCTCCGGATAGCCGACTCCCCTTCGCTTAAGTGCGGAGACCCGCTTGTCGTTATCGGTTCCGGCTATGCATACAACAGCGTAGGTCCCCTGCAGGGAGTCGGAGCCGTTTACATGCGGGCAAGAACGTACGTATCCGAATTTCTCTCCCATTTTACTGCAAGCGGCATGAGCGGGGGTCCAATTGTAGACGGAAACGGCGAAGTAGTCTCTCTGAGTTCAATGACCTTCGGCAGGGAGCCGGAAGAAGGAGAGTGGATTGAACCCGGACCGCTAGTAATCCGCACCCGCCTTCCGGTTTATACAGCACAGGATTTCTCGGAGGGGCCTAATTCCGAAACCATGAAAAGGTTTGTAACAGAAGATGGTTTTTACTGCCCCGAATAAACAGCAGACCGCCTGAGCGTAACGACATTCCGCACCCAACCGGAACACATAGGGCTGTGATAGGCTTTTCGAGTAGCGGACATCCCTTTTCAAACCGGAGCCCTTAAGGTATTAGTATTGTTGAGTTGTTTTTTTTGCTCGATGAACATTGCCTAGCCCGCATTTCTCACCGCATAGGGATATGGAAGGGTTTTTAGGGTCAGCAGCCATG
>JAPPAR010000029.1 GCA_026705445.1 Candidatus Dadabacteria bacterium | reverse complement strand
CTTTATTATAACACAAACAACGGCCTTTTCTATACCTTACCGTGAGAAATCCGGGCTAAATCTTCATTAATAGAAAAACAGTTCTTGCAAATTATGCAGTGTGTTTATCTGGATTATTTAGAGCGGTTATCCACCACAAACGAAGAAGACTTTAACGGATTAATGCAGCGCGCGGTGAACAAGATCAACACAGGACACGCAGAGTTTACAAGGAGAGATTCAAAGTGTGATCTCAGGACTATCAAGTACATGTTCATTGATGAGTTCCAAGATTTTTCCGAGTTGTTCTACAAGCTTGTTTCAGCAATAAGGAAACTAAACCAGAAAATAGAACTGTTCTGTGTTGGGGATGACTGGCAGGCAATTAATGGGTTCGCCGGTTCTGATTTAATTTTCTTTAAAAATTTCGACAGACATTTCGGTAATGCAAAACGTCTCCACATGACAACCAATTATCGGTCGCAACGGTCCATAGTGAAAGCGGGCAATATACTAATGTCCGACTTGGGAAAGCCCGCCACATCCAATAAAACCACTGCCGGAATATTAGCTGTTGCGTACTTGGATAATTTTGAGCGATCCCCAGTGGAAGATTTCCACAATGATTTTATTACTCCAGCAGTTCTACGATTAGCTCAACAATTCCTGAAAGGAAATCAAGATATTGTGTTACTTTCAAGGATAAATCATGTTGCAGAACACAAGGGAAAAAATGAGGAAGAAACAGGTGATGAAACGGTCAGGGGTATAGGTATTGAGAATTTTGAAAAACTTATCCGTTCTTATCTTCCGGAGGAGCTTAGGGAAAGAATCTCGGTATCAACTGTCCATAAGTATAAGGGACTTGAAAGAAAGACTGTCATCATACTTGACGCAATAGAAAACCACTACCCTTTAATACATCCGGATTGGATATTTACAAAAGTATTCGGAGAGGACCTTGAGAGTATAATATTAGCGGAACGGAGACTCTTTTATGTTGCGATGACACGTGCCGTTGATCAACTGATTATTATTACACGTGCAACTGAAATATCCCCATTTTTTGAAGAATTAATCTCTTCTAGACATGTGCCTTATTCTATCAGGTGGGACAGAATCCCACCCTTAACGGACGGAGAAGCATCAGATAAGTACTTGGTCAAGATCAGCAACATGAAAGAAAGAGGATCAGAGCCTACTTACAATATTAAGAAAGAATTAAAAGAATCCTATTACAAGTGGAAGGGTGATGAAAAATACTGGTGGAAAACTTTTCCGATTGAGAGCTTCAATATAGAAACTATAAAATCAAACACATGGGCTAGAAAAGCTGATGGAATTCTGGTCCAAATATTTGATGGAACAGATACAAACTGCCTTGCGTCTTATACCGTTGAATCAAACAGGTGGGAATGTGAGTTCGATAATTTGGAAGCTTCTGATTCAAAAGAAGGCAATACTGCTGTTTCCATCCTTAATTGAATAGACAGAATAATAAAATGGCAAAAATGATTCCGGCGCGTTGTCCCCGAGACCGGGGCAAAAAAGCTGAACGCAAAATTTTTACTGCACTAAAAAATGACCCAAATACTGAAGGATGGACTGTTCTCCACTCAATGGAGTTGGCAAGTAGAGGAGTAGGAAAACCCTATGGCGAAATAGATTTCGTCATTATTATTCCAGAAGAGGGAATTGTTTGTCTTGAAGTTAAAGGCGGTGGAATTCAGCGAAAAAATGACGAATGGAGTAGCGTTGATTCAAACAATAAAATACACAAAATCAAAAATCCCTTTACGCAAGCTAAAGACTCAACAATTGCATTAAAAGAATCAATAGAAAAAAAGTTTGAAGGTTGCCGTGAATCCCGTTGTCCTATTGGCCGCATGATTGCTTTCCCCTACGCAGAATGTCCTGAACTCACTCCAGAATTTAAACGTTGGGAAGTCATTGATTGCGATGACCTGTCGGGGGAACGTTTTATATCTTCTTTTATAAAAAAAGCCGCAAGAAACCACAGGCAGTTGTTAAATAAACCTGCACCTACTGCTTCAGAAGCAAAGAAGATCAGAAACTATCTGAGGCCGGATTTTGAACGAGTGCTTAAAAAGAGCATCCTGCTTAAGGAAGCGAGTGATGAGTTGCTTAGACTTACTGAGGAGCAATACAGAATAATAGATTCTCTTGAAGGCAACCCACGCTGTCTTTTTAAGGGAGCGGCAGGAACGGGGAAAACAATGCTTGCTTTAGAGTTTGCGCGGCGCAAAAGTTCGGATGGGAAAAAAGTGCTTCTTGTTTGCTATAACCAATTGCTAAGCCAATGGCTCCAAGAGCAGACAAAAGAATATGTTAATGTTATGGCTGGAACATTCCATGGAGTCGTAGAAAACCTGATAGAAAAAAGTAGTTATAAGAAAGATTTTCTCGAGATCAAATCAGAGTCGCAAAATGATCAGGAGTTATACGATGAAATATACCCACACTACGGGGAACTGGCTCTCGAAGAACTGGGGCCACAGTTTGACTTGCTTATTATGGATGAAGCGCAGGACCTTTGTAAAGAAGAAATATTGAACGTTTTCAATCTAAGCATACGTGGAGGATTGTTTGATGGCCACTGGGCAATCTTTGGGGATTTTTCCCGACAGATTATTTATTCTTTTAACGATGAAAAAGAGGACCCAGTCTCTATACTGAAAAACTACAACCACCTCAATTACAACCTAACTGTCAATTGCAGAAACACTAGGCCTATCGCTGAAGAAACCTATCTTCTTTCTGGATTTGAAAATCCACCGCTCATGCCAGGAAAAGAAGATGGTTTGCCTGTAGAATATGAGTACTGGAAGGGATACGATCATTTGATCACACTCCTTGACAAAAAAATCAAATTCCTGCTTCAGCAACAAATTTCTTTGGAAGACATAGTTGTCCTTTCTCCGAAGCGGCTGCTGGAAGACGTGAAAGAGATATCTGGATTTCCTCTCACAGATATTTCACGGAACTTGCAAGCCACAAAAAGGAAAAAAGCAATAAAATTTTCCACCACGTATTCTTTCAAGGGCCTCGAAAGCCCTGTTATAATCGTTTTAGGTGGTAAAAGGGACGTAGAAGGCAACAATTCGCAGTCTCTTTTTTATGTATCGACATCTAGGGCTAAGAGCTTACTTGTCCTGATAATAGAGGAACGGGCAAGAAGGTCAATTGAAAAGCTTCGCCTTCGCTCGTCTGAAAAATAATGTCAGTCATCAAATGTCAGTCATCAAGTTGCCCGCATTGGTATATCATGTTAGTTTTTAATTTCCGGCTTTAAGTAGTGAGGAGGTTCGGAGTGCCTTTCCCCCCCAGGCTCATACATAAGATACAAGAAATAGCGGATGACCACGAAACCAAGCTTTCGGCGCTTATTCCCGTCCTGCGGGAAGTGCAGAACGAATTCGGCTGGCTTTCCACCGAATCCATGGAAGAAGTCGCCGAGACGCTTGATATTCCCGCCTCTTCGGTTCAGAACGTCGCGTCGTTTTACACCATGTTTTTCACAGAACCCGTGGGGACTCACGTTATGTGGCTCTGCAGGACCCTTTCCTGCGCGCTTCGCGGAGCCGAGGGATTGGAGCATCACCTCTGCAAGCGCCTGGGTGTAAAAACCGGTGAAACGACGGCCGACGGAAAAATAACCTTTCTCGAAGCGGAATGTCTCGCCTCCTGCGGTACCGCACCCGCCATGCTCGTGGACGATACTCTTTACGAAAACCTCACCGAATCGGAAGTTGACAGAATAGTTGATGAAATTAAGAGAAGGGGATGAGCGAGAAACTTAGAAAGGACGCAAGGAAGCTTTTTGATCAAGCACTGAAAGAAGCCGACCCGGGAAAATGCGTCCTGGAGCATATTAAACTCAAGGGCAAGCAACTCAACGTCGGAGGGAAGAGCTTCAACCTCTCCGATTTCGAGTCGGTGTACGTCGTGGCCTTCGGAAAGGCCGCGTCCTCCATGGCCGCGGCGATTGAGAAGCTTCTCGGCGAGCGGATAACCGAGGGAATCGTGGTATCGAACGTCCGTTCCGAGCAGGCTTTTCAGAAAATGGATTTTCATCTCTCCTCTCACCCGGTGCCGGATGAAAAAAGCGTCGAGGCGGCGAAAAAAGTAGTCTCGCTTCTCGAAAGATCGGGAGAGAAGGATCTCGTGATCTTCCTTATATCGGGAGGCGGAAGCTCGATACTCGCGATGCCAAGCGAAGGGCTCACCATAGGGGATAAAAGAGCGGTGACCCAGAGACTGATGCTGAGCGGAGTCGACACCTACGGCCTCAACACCGTGAGGAAGAAAATGTCGCAGACAAAAGGAGGAGGACTTCTTAAAAAAGCCCTGCCCTCGCGGGTCATCACGCTGATTCTCTCGGACGTCGTGGGCGACCGGCTTGAATTCATAGCTTCGGGACCCACGGTTCCCGACACCACGACCTACGAGGACGCGTGGCGGGTCATAGAGGCGCTTGAGCTTGAGCATAAAATCCCCCCCAGAGTGGTGGTGCATCTTGAGAGAGGAAGGGAAAAAAACAGTTCTCCCACGGTGGACCGCGAGCAGTACGAACAGAGCGGAGCCACCACGGTTGTTGTCGGAAACAATCACAAGGCGATAATCTCTATGGAGAAGATGGCGAAGAAGATGGGGTACAACACGCTTTTTCTCTCCTCCCAGATATCCGGAGAGGCAAGGGAAGCGGCCAAGGTGCTTGCGGGAATTTCCTTTGATGTAAAAAGGTTCGGAAGGCCTGTTAAGAAACCCGCCTGCATACTTTTCGGGGGAGAGACAACCGTGAACGTAACGGGACGGGGACGCGGCGGGCGCAACACAGAGACAGCCCTCTCCTTCTGCTTTGAGATAATAGGGAGCAGCGGGATCGTGGGGCTTTTCGCCGGAACCGACGGAATAGACGGTCCCACGGACGCCGCCGGGGCGATATGCGACGGGCAATCACGCCTGATAGCGAGATCCATGGGCATAAGCGCGAGAGACCATCTTGCCGACAACGATTCGTACTCTTTCTTTGAAACCCTGGGCGATCTTATAAAAACCGGGAGCACGGGAACGAACGTCATGGACGTGGGAGTGGTCCTGATAGGAGAATGAAAAACCATCGGACAGGCGGAACAGGAGATAATCTCGAACGATGGACAGTCTGACGAAATCACCCCTTCCGAGCAACGAAGAGGCGGAGCGCGCGGTACTTGGTTCCGTACTCATTGAAAGCAGCTCGATAAACCAGGTTCTAGAAATTCTCATAGCCGAGGATTTCTATAACGAAAGCCACTCCAAGATAATGAACTCCATGATAGATCTCGACAGGGATGGCACGCCAATCGACGTTCTCACCCTCTATGAGTTGATGAACTCCAAGGGGATCATAGAAGAAATCGGGGGAGCCTCCTACCTCACCTACCTGGTCTCGACCGTTCCCACGGCGGGAAACGTCGCTCATTACGCGAGGATAGTAAAAGACAAGTCCGTCCTGAGGAAACTGGTGCTCGCCGCGACCGACATAGCGCACCGCGGGTACGGGCCCGATATCGAAGTTGACGAGTTCCTGGACAGGGCGGAGCAGTCAATCCTCGACATCGCCCAGAACAAGATAAAGCCGAGCTTCTGGCACTCGAGGGACCTTGCGCCGGTGGCTATAGACAATATCGAGCAGCTCTACAAGAAAAAGGAGCTCATAACCGGCATAAGAACCGGCTTTGAGAAACTCGACCACCTGACCTCGGGTCTTCAGAAATCGGATCTCGTGATAATCGCCGCGCGCCCGGGGGCGGGAAAAACATCGCTCTGCCTTAACATAATAAGCAACGCCGCATTGAACGAAGACCTCTCAGTGGCCATGTTCTCGCTTGAGATGACGAAGGAGCAGCTCATGATGAGGCTTCTTTCAATAAACTCGAAAGTCAGCTTTTCGGCGATGCGAAGCGGGTACATAAGGGATGACGACCTGGAGAGGCTGTTTGATTCAGCCGAGAGGTACGCGAGCGCAAGCATCTTTATAGACGACACCCCGGCACTCACGGTGCTTGAGATAAGGGCAAAGGCGAGACGACTTAAAAAGGACAACCGCCTCGACCTGATCGTGGTCGACTACCTGCAGCTAATGAGAGGCAGCTCGAGAAATGAAACCCGGGAAAGGGAGATAGCGGAGATCTCGGGCGCTCTGAAGGCACTCGCCAAGGAGCTTGACGTTCCGGTAATAGGAATCTCGCAGCTGAGCCGCCAGACCGAAGCCAGAACCGACCGCCGTCCCCAGCTCTCAGACCTCAGGGAAAGCGGCGCCATAGAACAGGACGCGGACGTAGTGCTCTTCATTCACCGCCAGGACATATACAGAAAAAACCCCGAGGAAAAAGACGGTATGGCGGAACTCATAATCGGAAAGCAGAGAAACGGGCCCACGGGCACGGTGAAGCTCGTGTTTCTTGAGCAAAACGGGGTTCCGAGCTTCGAGAATCCTTCGGACGAATTCGAAGAGGGATTTGTCTAGACTATGAAGGGCTTTACGACCGCCTTGGATTTCGACTCCTCCAGGTAAAGGGCGGGGGAGCGCTGCCAGGCAACGAATTTTTCGTGGATTTCCGCGAATTTCTGCCTGACCGAGGTCCAGTGAAAATCCCAGTCGTGGTTCTTAGGTCTGTCTGAAAAAAACATTTCGGAGAATACGGCGCTCTGCTCCGGAAGTCCCTTCTCCGCGATCCAGCCCGTTCTCACATTCGCATAGCCGCAGGCAAACCCCATGGCCAGCGTTCCCTCAAGACCGAGGCGCTGCGCTGCCGCGTTCACAAGCTCTACATAGACATAGAGGGCTTCCGTTGTGCGGTAGTTTTTCTCCGGGAACTTCTCCCGGAACTCCCGCAGGTTCTTCACGAGATACATCGGATAATAGGTTGGAGAGTAAACCGAAACGGACTTAGTCGGACTCCCAAGCGGCTCGCGCGTTATCGTTTCCCCGGAAATTGTTCCGAGCATGAAATCATCCCCGCAGTAATCCCCCGTATCCCCGCAAAGAGCTAGGGAGACCCTTATCTTCTCCCATTCTTCTCTGGCGGTCTCGCTCGCTCGCTCTATCTTGCTGGCTGTCTCGTCGGCTAAGACGAGTTCTTCAAGTGAAGGCATCTCGAATGAAAATTCTCCTGCGCTTCAATATACATACACGAGGGAATTTATCAAAAAAGCGCCCAGACAAAAGTCCTTCCCTCTCCTCAGAGGAAACCCCGGAGGTTTTTACTTGACTGGAAAATCACCTGGAGATGTTTTTTCAGGGATAAATTCGGAAAAAGTCTTGCATATCAGCGTGTTGTGCAACAAGTTTTTACTTGACTGGAAAATGCAGTTTCCCCGCGAATTCAGAGAACATCCAAATTATTCGAAATACTGTAAATTGCGGTTCCAGGAAAATCGCAGACATTACATATTCTCTGATAAACTGTATAATCTGTTAAATGAGGTATCAGTCGCCGAGTAAGAAGCCGAGAATTTCTAGTTTTTTTGCGAAACGGCATGTGTTTATTAACACCAGATTTCTGAAAGGGCGGTTGTGACTATCTTTGAGGCGGATACGACATGGGCTATTCTGAAGAAACTCTTGCCAAGCTGGCGCGGAAATTGTGCGACTTGCCTTCTGAAACGGAGTGGGTGGAATTCAAACACAATGCCGCCGACCCTGAAGATATAGGGAAATATATATCGGCTCTCTCAAACGGAGCCGCTCTCAATGGCCAGTCCCACGGATACCTCGTCTGGGGAATCGAGAACTGTACACATGAAATTCTTGGCACTAATTTTGACCCCGGAAAAGCAAAAGCCAAGAACCAGCCGTTGCAGCACTGGCTGCTTTCCATGCTTAAACCCGAAGTTCCGTTCCGTTTCCTAACAGTGAATATTGATGAAAAGAAAGTTGTGGTACTTGAAATTGGCAGGGCGACCAGTCATCCAGTCAGTTTCAAAAATGTTGAATATATCCGCATTGATAAAGTCACGCGCCAGCTCACGTCATCACCTGAACGCGCCCGCAGGTTGTGGAGAATATTCAGCGAAAGACCTTTTGAAAGATTATCTGCGATGGAACAGGTTGATGATGAGACCGTTCTGCAGATGCTCGATTACCCGGCCTATTTCGACCTTCTGAAGAAGCCTATTCCCGAGGGCAGATCGAACATACTCAGCGAACTAAAGAGCAGTCGGCTGATTGTCCAGCATGATATTGAGGGTTGGAACATAACCAATCTGGGAGCGCTGCTTTTCGCCAGAAGCCTAAGCGACTTTCCGGATCTCAAACGGAAAACTGTTCGGGTAATCAAGTACAAGGGCACAAACCGTAGGGAAACGGACCGGGACCGAACCGGGGACATGGGGTACGCGACCGGATTTAGAGGTCTTGTGGAATATATAGACGCGCTGCTTCCCTCACATGAAATCATTGAAGGGGGAATCAGGAATACGGAACGCATGTTCCCGGATCTGGCCGTGCGGGAGCTGGTGGCGAACGCCCTTATTCATCAGGATTTCTCAATCACCGGAACCGGTCCGAAGGTCGAAATATTCGATGACCGCATTGAGATAGCAAATCCCGGAGAACCGCTGATATCAACCGATCGCTTTGTTGATGCCCCTCCGCAGTCCCGCAACGAATCGCTGGCATCGTTGATGAGGCAGTTTGGAATCTGCGAGGAACAGGGCAGCGGCATTGACAAAGTTGTATTTGAAGTCGAACACGCGCAGTTGCCGGCTCCGCTTTTTGACGCGCCGCCCGATGCTACCCGAGCTATTCTTTTCTCGCGGAAAAAGCTGGCGGATATGGATAAATCCGACCGAATCCGCGCCTGTTACCTTCATGCCTGCCTCAAGTGGGTAAGTAATGAACGCATGACCAACTCCTCCCTGAGAGAAAGGTTCGGCATTAAAACCAATAACAGGGCAATGATATCACGTATTATCAAAGATACCGTTGACGAAGGTTTGATTGTACCGGAGAACGCGGAAGCCGGCCCCAAGTTCATGCGCTACGTCCCGTCTTGGGCCTCGAGTTCATCATGAGAGAACAATCGGAATTTTTACTTGACTGGAAAATCACCTGGAGATGTTTTTTCAGAGCTGAATTCGGGAAAAGTCTTGCATATCAGCGTGTTGCGCAACAAGTTTTTACTTGACTGGAAAATGAGGTTTTTCCGCTGCCGTATCTCAATTCGGCCAGCTTCATACGATGTATCCGGACTATAAACACAGTAGCAGGTCCTTCAACAATGCTCCCACGCGGAGGATTCCAATACGCAATGAGTATATACAAAAAAGCGCCTAGGGCAAAAACCTTTCCCTCTCCTCAGGGGACGGTACCCGGCATGCATCCCTTTTTCCGAAAATACTGTAGCGGTTTCTCGATACGATCCCGTAGAGATAGTCTTTTACAGGCCGGGGGACATATATCAGAAGCGCGGGAAGTGTCCAGAGACCTCCAAGTCTCTTAAGTACCAGCAAAACCGCGTCAGCTCCCTCGTAAACTCCTTCTTCATCAGCGTAGGCCATCTTCCAATCGCGCGGGGGTTCGTCCTGATACAGAGAGAACTCAACGGCCGTCTCTCCCTGCACGGGGGAAAAGAATATTTCCCGGCGTACATCCGCCCACATTACGAAATCGACGAACCTGTTGCAGAACCCGCACACGCCGTCAAAAAAAATCACAGGTTTTTCTGATCCTGGAATCTCTATCTCCCGTTTACGTAAGCTCCCGTATCAGGGTTTCGTGCTGGGGAAATCTCAGCAGAAGGCTCTCCTGCGCGCCCAGTTCGAAATCCTCAAACTCAAACCCGGGGGCCATCGTAGTTCCCATAAAAGCGTATCCGTACTCTCCCTCCACCACCATCGCGCCCTGCCAGGTTCCCTTTGGAATCACAAGCTGAGTTCTCTGGCCGGAGGGAAGATTATCTCCCATGAACACTATCCTCGATTCTCCCGTAGGATAGAGAAGCAGCATCTGGACGGGATCACCGAAGTAAAAATGGAAAATCTCGTCCGAATTCACCCTGTGCATCTTGGAATTCGCCTCTGAGGTTATAAGGTAGTAAATAGCGGTTGAAAGATTACGGTCTTCTCCGGCCATTTCCTCGCTTCTGTAAGTTTCTTTGTAGTATCCTCCCTCGCCGGGAAGCTTTTTCAGACCGAGTCTCTGTATAAGGTGATCGGCTTTCATGGATTTTCCTCCAGCAAAATTGTTAAAATCAAAGTAGCCATATAATATAATACGTCAGGACAATTTCACCATACAAAAACGGGGGATATTAAAATGTCAGAAGAAGACACAAAGCCGCAAGAGGAAACAGGGTCGGAAGGAGCAGTAGAAGACAATTTCATGAACTCCATAAACATGGCCTTTAACCTCGGAGTAGCGGCCCATCAGGAGTCCGGCCAGTCAAAAAGCGTCGTAGAGATAGCGACCGAGCTCGGAAACCAGATATACCAGAATTTCGCACAGGCGTACGGCGGCGAGATAAACGAGTCCTTTCTCAAGGCAAACACCGAATACTTTCTCCAGATAGCGCTTATGGGATACATAATCCCCGGGGTGTGCGCTTTCGATAATGACTTCAAGGAGAAGTTCTTCGCTCTTGTCTACGCCAGAGCCAAGCAGAACCAGCAGAGACAAAGCGGAGGGGAACCCCAGGGCGGAAGCAGGATAATAACCTGAGTACGCCTGCGGCCCGAGGCTCATGAGAAAAGTTCTAGGCGGCAGGGAAAAAGTAAAAGTTGCGGTTGCCCAGACAGCTCCCGTGTTCATGGACAAGGAACGGACACTTGAGAAGGCCTGCCGCGTGATAAGGGAAGCGGGAGATAACGGAGCGGAACTTATCGCATTCCCCGAGGCATTCATACCAGGGTACCCGGCCTACTACACAGTCGGCTACGAAACCCCGCCCCACGACTGGACGGATTTCATGATCGCGCTTCAGGATAACTCCATAGTGATTCCCGGAGACGACACCGAGATGCTCGCAGAGGCCGCCCGGGCAGCTGACGCTCACGTGGTAATAGGCTGCAACGAGCTTGACGACCGCAAGGGAAGCCGCACCGTTTACAACTCCCTTCTTTTCATATCGCGAGAAGGCAAGGTCCTCGGCAAGCACAGAAAGCTCATGCCCACCTACACCGAGAGAGTCTACTGGGGCCAGGGAGACGGAAGCGACATAACCACCTACGACACCGACATAGGAAGAATAGGGGGACTTGTTTGCTGGGAGAATCACATGGTTCTCGTAAGGGCCGCGATGGTTCACAGCGGACAGGACTTCCACGTGGCGGTGTGGCCGGGAAACTGGAGAAGAGGAGACGACAAGCTGCTTGCCGCCGAAACGGAAGATCCCGGAGCGGGGTGCACGGTACAGGCGCTCATAAGGGTTCACGCATTTGAATCGGGAGCGTTCGTGCTAAGCGCCTGCGGTTATCTTGACGACGATGATTTCCCGGAAAGATGGCACTATGTGCGCGACGGTAACCACATGAATTACGACTGGGCTCGAGGAGGAAGCTCCATCGTCAACCCAGCCGGCAGATATCTTTTTGAACCCCACTTCGAAAAAGACGCGATACTCTACGCCGACTGCTACGCAAACCAGATAAAGGCGGTAAAAGCTGTGTTCGACTCCCTGGGCCATTACTCAAGGTGGGACGTGGCCAAACTTCTCATCGACAGGGAGAAACGGGAACCCGTTGCGGAGAAACCCACGGGACTTCGGATATCCTCCCAGGAAATAAAAAGAATTTCAGATGAGTACGAGGTTTCCGAGGACAAGCTGGAAGCAATCGCAGAAGAGTTTAAAAGGCTTTTTAACTGAGAATAGAAATCTTAGCCGGCGTTAAAACGCCCCATCCTGTTTTTAAGTGTAATTTCGAGTCGCAGCCGGTTCATCTTTTGAGAATGTCCGCTTTTACGTCCCGGTCATTGCGTCGGAGAGTTGAAGAACCTGTTTTTCCGCGTGGTAAGAACTTCTGACGAGCGGTCCCGCTTCCACGTGCGGGATACCGATTATTTTCTGCCCGTAGTCTTTAAGAGATTCGAATTCGACGGGATGATAGAACCTTGATACCGGTATATGGTCGATAGTGGGCTGCAGATACTGTCCTATGGTAACTATGTCGCAACCGGCGCTCTTGAGATCCTTAAGCGTTTCGACGATTTCTTCGAAACTCTCCCCAAGACCGACCATAATGCCTGATTTGGTAAGCATCCCGGGCCTTCCCGTCTTCGCGGACAGCGAAAGAAGTTCAAGAGATCTGCCGTAGACCGCCTGCGGCCTCACGGACCTCGTTCTTCCCGACTGAGTTTTCTGGGGAAGCGAGTAGAGTCTCGGAACGGTTTCAATATTATGATTCAAAACGTCGGGAGATGACGCTATCACTTTGTGAATCGCCTCGTGTTCCCCCTTGAAATCCGGGATCAGAACTTCGATCTTTACCCCCGGGGATGTCTTTTTTACCTCGTTCACGGTCTGTGCGAAAATGCAGGCGCTTTCGTAGTTTCTGTCATCCCTGTTTACCGAAGTTATAACTACATGTGTAACCCGCGCGTTGTTTTTCCGAAGCTCCGCGACCGCCGCAGCCACCCTGGCGGGCTCTTCCCAGTCGAGTTCGCCGCCTCTTCCCGTTTTCACATGGCAGAAGCCGCAGCTTCTCGTGCAGACGTCCCCCAGGATCATGAAAGTGAGCGTTCCGGCTCCCCAGCATTCCCCTATGTTTGGGCACTTCGCTTCCTCGCACACGGTGTGAAGGCCAAATTCGCGCACCAAGCTCCTAAGCTTGGTATAATTCGGACCGCTTGGGATTTTTGCCTTTATCCATTCGGGTTTTTTGCGGGTCCCCGTACGAACAGGCATCCGGGTTTCAGTAGTGGCAGATTTCATTTCGGCGTCTTGAACACATCATGGGAAGAAGGCCGTTCCTGATAGCCGGCGGGCTTGTTCTGCAGAAGCTCCACCTCTAGCTTCCCGACTTTTTCCTCGAGATCTTTCACGGTTTCCCTGCTCCGCTTCAATTCGGACTTTACGGAATGGCCTCTTGCAAAAGTCAGCAGGAAAAAAACGAACGCGCCGAGAAGAAACGAAGCTCCTATTATCCCGGCATTGTAAACCGCCCACGTATTCTTAAAAGAGAAAAAACCCAGCTCGACTCTGAACACCTGCGTGGCTATCTCGAGGTTCTGAATAAAGAAAACGGCTACAAAACAGCATATAATCAGAAGAAAAAATCTTTTTACGTGTTTCATCGGTTGTTTGAAAAACGGTTTCGCCAAACCAGTGCGACCCGCCAAGCGGTACTGTATTGTAGAATATCGGTTTTTGGAGAAAATACCAGCCAAATCAAGCCGCCGCACAGGTACTGCAAGACGAAGATTGATACGGAATAAGGGGGAACTTCGGTTAGTAAACCACGTCGGCTATGTAGTAGAGACCAAACCCGGTTCTCACGGGAGAGACAAAAGTCACGCGTTCAGAAAGAGTTTCGGGGAAAACGAAATCAAGCAGCGTTTTTTTCTTCATGGGATACTCCCTGATCCACGAATCCTCATCTAGATCCCCTAGCTTCCTCGCCTCGGCAATCGCGGCCTCAAGAGTCCCGATGCGGTCAATCAGGCCGAGTTCCCTCGCCTGGCTTCCGATGAATATCTTTCCGTCAGAAAGCGAAGCGACTTTCGCCGGGGGCAGGTTCCTTCTTTCGGAAATCATGCCCTTGAACTGGGAGTGGGCGCCGTCTATGAGAGTCTGCAGGTAAGCCTTCTGCGCCTCGGGCATTTTGCGAAGCGGCGAACCAAGATCCTTAAACTCCCCGCTCTTTATCACCTCGACTTCCACCTTCGTCCACTTAAGCAGCTGCTCGTAGCTTGCGAACTGCGCTATCACGCCGATGCTCCCGGTCACGGTGCCGGGATTGGCATAAATCGTGGCCGCCGCGCAGGCGATATAGTACCCTCCCGAGGCGGCAACCGTTCCCATGCTGGCCACAACCGGCATTGCTTCGCCCAGGCTTCTGAGTTCCTCGTATACCTCCTGAGAGGCCGCGACTGATCCTCCCGGGGAATTTACCCTTATCACGACAGCCTTTACGGAATCGGTCTCGCGTATTTTTCTTATGCTTTTAATATAGGGGTCGGAGTCGATTATTATGCCGTCGATGTTTACCACCGCCACTCCGTCCCCGCGGGGGTTCTGGCCATCATCGGAGATCAGCACTCCTATGAGGATTCCCGCGAAACCGATAAGGAAGATGACCAGAAGCGAGAGAAAGGTCTTAAGAAAGAAATTCAGGTCGGGGACTCTCACTTCGCCACCCCTCAGTCAAGGGCCTTGAGCTTTTCGTTCAGGATGTCCCCGAGCTTGGAGGAACTTTCCTGCTGGGAAGACACAAAGTCTCTCATCGTGTCTTTTTCCTGTTTCTTCTCAAGCCTTCTGCGGCTGAGATTCACCTGATGCTTGGGCTTGTTAAAACCTGTGACTAGGCCGCTTATCTCGTCTCCAACCTTAATGGATTCCTTGCTGAACTCATCTTCCTGAAATTCGCGGATGGCGTAAAATCCCGTTACGTTGTCGGCAAGCGCCACGGTGACGCCGCTTTCGAGAATTTCCTCTATCTTGGAGGTGACCACGGTCTCGTTCACCTTGTAGTCCCGAAGCACCTTGTTCCACGGATCCGGGGTGAGCTGCTTGACTCCAAGCCCGATTTTTCTCTGCCTCGGGATGACATTCAGCACAATAAGCTCTATTTCCTTTCCCAGGTCTTCGTTTGAGAAAACTTCAAGGGGGCTGACTTCCCCCTCCCACCTCAGATTTTCCGGACGCACGAGCCCGACCATGTCCGGGGCAACTTCGACAAAAACCCCGAGTTCCGTAACGTTTCTTATGGTTCCGCTAACCCTTGTGTTAGGAGGATTGTTCCGCTTGAACTCATCCCATGGGTTTTCCTGTATCTGCTTGAGGCTCAGCGAAATTCTTCTTTCCTTCGGCTTTACTCCCAGAACCGCAACTTCTATTTCGCTTCCGACTGAAACTACTTCGCTTGGATGACGGAAATTCTTAACCCAGGAAAGTTCGCTTACGTGCACAAGTCCCTCTATCCCGGGTTCAAGCTCGACGAACACGCCGAATTCCGCCGCGAAGACCACCCTGCCCCTGACTCTGTCGCCGATTCGGTATCTTTCCTGTATGCTCTCCCACGGGTCCTCTGTGGTCTGTTTCACCCCGAGAGTTATTTTCCCGTTTTCGATCTCAAGGCGAAGAATCTTGACCTGGATGTCCTCGCCTTCCTTAAGGACATCCCCCGGATGCCTTACCCTCCCCCAGGAAAGCTCTCCTATCGGGACAAAACCCTCTATGCCCCCTATGTCCACGAAAGCGCCGGCGTCAATTATCTTCACCACGTTTCCGGAAACAGTCTGGTCTTCCGATATGGTGGCAAGCGTCTCCTTCTTTTTCTCCTCCCTCTCTTCTTCGAGAATCACCCTTCTCGACACCACTATACCGTTATCGTTGTTCTGAATAATGCGGGTTTCGATCGTCTGGCCCACCATCTCGTCAAAATCCGCGACCGGCCGCAGGCCGACTTGGGAACCGGGAAGAAATACCTTGAAGGGGGTATGCCGCCCTATATCGCAGTTAAAACCACCCTTAACTCTGTTTAGAATCTTGGTGACGACCGGTTCTTTGTTCTTGAACTTCTCCTCGATCGCCCTTTTTTCTCTGATCTGGTCTGCTTTTTGTTTGGAAGCCCTGACGGTGTTCGGATTAGGTCTTTCGACCAGAACCTCTATCTCCGAGCCCACCGAGACTTCATATTCGCCGTCTTTGTTTAGAAATTGGTTTATGGGAACTATGCACTCGAACTTAAACCCGAGGTCTATGAAAACAGCGTCAGAATCAACCCTTATGACCCTTCCTTTCGCTATTTCCCCGTTCTCGGGCTCGCTCAAGCGCGATTCCATACTTTCATCAAGTAACTCCTCAAAGCTTTTCTCATTAGAATCCGTAATACCATTATCCTGAGTCATTTTGTTTAGCCGCCTTTGCCATCAGTCTTTTACTAATAAAGGCAAGGTTACATGAAAACTGTCTAAAATGAAAAGAGCGCTAGGGAAGAAAAATTGTTTTCAGTCGCCGCGGTGAGAGATATCTTTTGTGCGAAGAAATATCGCCGCAATCACGTCTTCGGCGCTCATTCGGGTCGTATCTATCACCACGGCGTCCTGGGCGGGTCGAAGGGGGTTCTCCGCGCGAAGCGTGTCGCGACGGTCCCTTCTGCGAAGCTCGTCCTGAACATCCGAGAGGGGAATATCTCCCTGCTTATTTTGAAGAAATCTCCTTTTCGCTCTCTCGGCAACCGTAGCGTCGAGATAGAATTTATATTTTGCCCCGGGAAAAACATAGGTTCCCATATCCCTTCCCTCGGCAACTATGTTTTCCCCTTCCCCGATCTTTCTCTGAATGCCGATGAGAAATTCCCTTACTTCGGCAAGTTCCGCGAGTTCGGAGGAAAGGGAAGAGATCCTCTCCGTCCTTATAAGTTTCGAGACGTCACGCCCGTCAAGAAAAACATGGCCATCCGGAGAGAACTCCACCGTAGTTCCGGAAAGCAGCCGCGAGAGCGAAGCGGGGTCGTTGGGGTCAACCTCCGCCTCGCTTACCTTAAGCGCCACGGCCCTGTACATGGCGCCCGTGTCAAGACACGAAAAACCGAGCAGGTCGGCCACTCGCTTAGCAACGGTGCTTTTCCCCACTCCCGAAGGTCCGTCTATGGTAACGATATTGTCGCTGTCTTGTTTCATTTGGAATCTATGAGAGTCTCGAAAAGCGGGAAGAATTCAGGAAATGAAATGGAAACGCATCCGGCATCCCCGATCACCGTCTCCCCTCGGGCCCGCGTGGCAGCGACGACAAGAGACATGGCGACTCGGTGGTCTCCGCGGCTCTCGCACCGGGCTCCGCGAAGCTCACCCGTGCCGTTTATAATCATGCCGTCCGGTGTTTCGCTTATGTCCGCGCCAAGTTTCGAAAGTTCACCCGTCATGGCGCTTATCCTGTCGGTTTCCTTCACCCGAAGCTCCCCCGCGCCGCTTATGACCGTTTCGCCCTCGGCAAAACACGCGGCCACGGAAATAACGGGAAGCTCGTCTATGGCCCGCGACACCGACTCTCCCTCTATGCGCACGGCGCGAAGCGCGCCGTGGCGGGCAATTATATCCCCTACCGGTTCCCCGCAGCACTGGCGGCGGTTCTCAACCGAGATGTCGGCCCCCATTTCCCACAGGATATCAAGCACCCCGGTTCTAAGCGGGTTAAGTCCGACATTTTTTACCATGATTTCCGATCCCGGGTTTACAAGCGCGGCGACGATAAAAAAAGCCGCCGATGAGATGTCCGAGGGGATTTCAAGCTCGGTTCCCGAAAACTCCATTCCCTGGCTTACCGAGACACGTGTTCCGCTTACCTGCACCGGAACTCCGAAGTAGCGCAGCATCCTTTCGGTGTGGTCCCGGGTTCTTTCGAGTTCCGTCACGCTGGTCCTTCCCGCGGCATAGAGTCCCGCGAGCAGAATCGTGGATTTTACCTGCGCGCTCGCCACGGGAGATCGGTAATCTATTCCCTGAAGTTCCGAGCCTGTTATGTGAAGAGGAAGAACCTCTCCCTCCCCCGATATTCTGGCCCCCATGCTGCGAAGCGGGACAGTCACTCTGGACATGGGACGGCGACGCAGGGAATCATCCCCGGTAATGGTTGAGGGGAAACTCTGGGCGCTTAGAACTCCCGTGAGGAGCCTGGCGGTGGTTCCCGAATTCTCAGCGTCTATAGTCTTTCGGGGCTCCTTGAGGCCGAAAAGGCCCCTTCCCGCAATTTCCACTCCTCCCGCACCTACTTCCACCTCGATCCCCATGCTTCTAAAAGCGTTCGCCGTAGCAAGGGTGTCTTGGGAAGCGAGAAACCCGCTCGCCTTGGTCTTTCCCCGCCCAAGCGAGCCCAGAATGACCGCTCTGTGGGAAATGGATTTATCTCCGGGAGGGGTTATCTCTCCGGCAAGCGTGCGGGTTTTTTCCTTGAGTATGAAATCGGACATCTTCTGACTGAGAATTATATACCCAACTCGGTAAAACAATATATAATATTTACTATAAGGTGCAGTCTTTTACCGAATACACGGGATGAAAACGGAAGAGAAAAACATATTCGGCGAGGATCTGAGAGAGTGCGGCACCGATCCGATGACCGGATTTTTCAGGGACGGCTGCTGCAGGGCGGCGGTCGAGGATGTGGGGCTTCACCTGGTCTGCGCGGAGATGACGGAGGAATTTCTCGAATTTTCGAAGTCCAGGGGAAACGACCTCACAACCCCCCGCCCCGAGTTCGGTTTTGAGGGGCTAAAACCCGGAGACAGGTGGTGTCTTTGCGCGCTTCGCTGGAAAGAGGCGCTTGAGGGCGGCGTGGCTCCCCCGGTTTTCCTGCAGTCGACCCACGAATCGGTACTCAGGATCATTGATCTCTCCGATCTTAAAAAACACGCGGTCGACGTATCCTGAGCCTTGATTCCCCTGAATTTGCGTATAATCTTCGTTCTGTGAAATATCTTGTACTCCAAGGCGACGGCATGCCTGACCACAAGCTCCCCGAGCTTGAGGGCAGGACTCCGCTTGAAGTCGCCGAGACCCCAAACCTTGACGCGATCGCCAAGCGGGCCGAGATTTTCGGGACCGCAAAAACCATTCCGGATCCTCTCCCTCCGGGAAGCGACGTGGGAAACCTGGCGGTGCTGGGCTACGATCCCACGAAATACTACACGGGAAGATCCCCCCTTGAAGCCGCGAGCATTGGGATTTCGCTCGGGGAAACGGACGTCACGGTGCGATGCAATCTTGTATCTCTCGCCGAGAGAGACGGCCGGACGGTCATGGAGGACTACAGCGCCGGGCACATAACGGACGATGACGCGGCCGGGATCATCGAAGATCTGAAAAAAGAGTTCGACGGGGAGGAGTTTTCCCTGAACCAAGGGGTAAGCTACAGGCATCTTCTGCTCTGGCGCGGAGGAAACAGCAACATCCAAACGACGCCGCCTCATGACATTTCCGGAAAGGAAATCGCTCCCTGGCTTCCTTCGGGAGACGGGGCGGAAAAACTCCTCGGCCTCATGGAGAGATCCCGCAGGATACTTAAAGACCATCCCGTGAACAAGAAAAGAAGAGCCGATGGGAAAAACACCGCGGACTCCATATGGCTCTGGGGCGAGGGGACAAGACCCGACATGCCGTCCCTTCAGGAGCTTTACGGAATCACCGGGTCAGTTGTATCGGCGGTCGACCTCGTAAAGGGGATAGGAATATTCGCCGCGATGGAAGTAATCGAGGTTCCGGGAGCGACCGGGTACCTTGACACCAACTACGCGGGAAAGGTGAGCGGCGCTATCGAGTCGTTGCAACGCGTGGACCTCGCAATGATCCACATAGAGGCAACGGATGAAACGGGTCATGTCGGAGACGCGAGCCTCAAGATACAGGCGATCGAGGATTTTGACCAAAAGGTAGTAGGGCCTGCACTCGCGGGGATGGAGCAGTTCGGTGAATACAGGGTGCTTGTACTTTCGGACCACCCCACCCCCATAGATCTCAGGACCCACTCGAACGAACCCGTCCCATTTGCCATACTTGATTCCGCGAACCGCTCGATAAAGCATGACTCTCTTGTTTATACCGAGGACTGCGCCGCGGCAAGCGGAGTCTATGTAAAAGAAGGCTGGAAGCTATTGGGAACGCTTGTCGCCAGACAGGAATAAAGCGCCTCAGAGATAATACTTGAGCCCGACCGTGAAGGTCCAGCTGTCTGTGTCACCCACTTCGAAATCGGTCGTAAGCGGCGTAACGCCGTCGGCGCGTATGGGTTCGTGGCCTCTGACCCGCTTCCAAGACAGGTCGTCGCGGTCAAAATCGCTAAGGCGCGTCCAGCGGGCCTTAGCGCCGACTGAAATATCGTCGCTGAGCGCGTAGTCGACTCCGCCCACAACCTGAAAGCCGAACCTGGTTTTTCCCAGCTTTGTATCTATGTCGCTGACCGTGCCCGCCGCGGCAATCTGCCACGGTTCCGCGCCCAGATCGCTTCTGCGCAGAAATCTGGCGGAGTAACGCATTTCCGTCGAACCCACACCTATACCGCCCCCGATATAAGGCGTAAAGGGCGAGTCGTTGCGTAGGTCGTAGTAGGCGTTCAGGAAGAAATGATGAGCGCTGAGGTCATACACGCGTTCTGAAGGAGGATCGTTTTCGTCCCATTCGCTCTCCTTCTGATCGAACGTTTCGCCGCCGGAACTGAGGCGTGCGAGTCTTGTCTGCGAGCCTTGGCGACGGTTTAGATACTCCGCCTCAAAACGCAGCCCGTTACCGAATGCGTAACCAAGGGTCGCGCCCCCCGCGAAGCCAGCGCCGGGAGCAAACACGTTTGCAATGATAGTTGTCTTTTCGGTGGTGCACTCCGCGTCCATCGGTGGAGTCGCACCGGAAGGGTAAAGAAACGAATCGCATTGGGTCGGGTGATCAATCAAGGACTGGGAAACATCCATGTCTCCCGACTTTGAAAAACCCGCTTCAAGCCCTACATAAAAACCTTCCGCCGCTGCATCCGTCACCGACAAGGCGGCCGCCACAAGAACCGCCACAAGCCAAAGACACCCGTTGCCCGCAAAATGTCTCATATATTTTCTCCTTGTATCTATGAATTCAAGAAATGTTCATGGCCGAAGAATACCCCTGAAGCGAGGGGGAAACTACGTCTTTTTTATTTCTTCCCAGATCTCGTCCATCTGCTCCATGGAAAGAGTGCTTATCTCTTTTTCCCCGGTCCGCGCTTTCTCTTCGAACCGGGAGAATCTCTCTATGAACTTCTCGACGGCCCCATGAGACGTAGTCTCGGCGTCAATGTCAAGATGTCTTGCCAGATTCACGACGGAAAAAACAAGATCTCCCCACTCCTCCCGGGACCTGTTTTTCTCCCCGGCCTCCATTTCCCGCTCAAGCTCAACCAGTTCCTCCTTTACCTTGGCAAAAACCGAAGAAACATCGCTCCAGTCAAACCCGGCGCGAGCCGCCTTCTCGCCGACCCTCTGCGCCCTCATCAATGAAGGCATGGCTCTCGGTATTTCCTCCAGATCGGCTTTCCCTTTTTTCTCCTTGAGCTTCTCGGCGTTCCAAGTCCTTAAGGCTTCGTCCGCATCCTTGGCTTTTTTCTCACCGAACACGTGAGGGTGCCTTCTTATGAGTTTGTCGTGGAGTCTCTGGGTAACATCGCCTATGCCGAATTTCCCTTCTTCGCTTGCTATCTGGGAAATGAAGACAACCTGGAAAAGAAAATCTCCAAGCTCCTCTACGAGTCCGTCCGTGTCCCCAAGCTCTATTGCCTGTATTACCTCGTAGGCCTCCTCGAGAACGTACGCCCGAAGCGACTCAAGCGTCTGCTCCCTGTCCCATGGACAGCCTCCCGGAGCGCGCAGACGCCTCGCAAGCGAAACTATATCGTCAAAAGTTTTTTCCTCTTTCATAACTCCTGGGGCACCCTAGACCCGAAATTTCTTCGAACACCGGGTCAGGTTCTGGTTTCCGTCCCGCGTGACCAGAACCACGTCCTCTATCCTGACTCCCCCGAGACGCTCGTAGTAAAGACCGGGTTCTACAGTAACAACATTTCCCTCCTTAAGGATCTCGTTTCCGGGACCGATTCTCGGCGGCTCATGGATGTCAAGCCCCAGGCCGTGGCCCGTTGAATGTATGAACCCTTCGGGGCTTCCGGAACCCGAAGCCGTGGTAGGAAACCCCCGTTCCGTGAAGAAATCTATTACCGCGCCGTGCACGTCCTTTGATCTCACGCCGTCTTTTATCATGGAAAGCGCGATTTTCTGACCGCGCAAAACGGTATCGTACATTCTCAGAAGTTCAGCCGAGGGCTCGCCCTTAACAACCGTCCTCGTCATGTCGCCGAAATAGCCGTCCTCCTGGGACCTCGGGAAAATGTCGATCACCACCGGCCATCCGGCCTTAAGAGGGCCTGAGCCCTTCTCGTGGGGCATGGAACCCTGAACCCCTCCGGCCACTATGGTGTTCGAAGCCAGATACCCCCGTTCGGCAAGATAGGAGCTTATGGCGGAGCGCACTATCTCGGAAGTAAGGGGCTTGCCGTCGCGGTAAAGCACGGAGCCCTTGACCACTGAATCCGATATAATTGAAATGGCAATCCTCATGGCCCATGCCGTAGCGTAAAGTGCCTTCTTTATTAGTGAGACTTCCGCCGGGGATTTCCTGAGACGCTCGGGAAAAAGGAAATCTTTCTTCGCGGTGCGGACGAAAAAACCGGCTCCCCGAAGCGCGTCGGCATAGGAAACCGGAAAGTACCTCTGGACAACCAGGCTCCTTATTCCTCTTTCCTTGAGAATTGCCGCGGCCACCTCGGCAATACCGGGCCTTTTTCTCTTCCCGCCGCGAATCCTGGCAACCCACTCCCCGAGTGAGACGACCCGCTCTACTCTTGCCTCTTTTTTCCCCCGCTCAAGTTCAAGATCGCTGAGAACCAGCGTCCCTTCCCCGTCGTGCTCGAAAAAAATAACAGGGTCCGGAACGAAAAAACCGGTTCTGTGGTAAAGATCAGAATTGCGCTCGCTCGAATCGATTATAAGGTAGGCCGTTTTGCTCACGCCGAAAACTATACAGTAAACCTGGGTAGCCGGGCAAACCGGGGACGCTTACCCGCTTACGCTTTGACAACCGCCCCCGGCAGATGTATTTTGTTAGGTGGAGTGGTAAAATAAATTTACACCGCCAGGAGGAGCAAATATGTTTTCCGTAACTCCCAAAGCCGTAGATGAAATAAAAAGGCTGCTTGCCGAAGACGACATAGAAAATGCGTTTCTCAGGGTAAGGATAGTGCCCGGGGGCTGTTCCGGGTTTTCCTACGAGATGGGATTTGACGATGAAACCGATGAAGGAGACAACCTGATCGAGTCCGACGGCATAAAGGTCGCTATCGACGAGATCAGCTACACCTATCTCGACGGATCGGTTCTTGATTTCAAGGATGGTCTTGAGGGAAAGGGCTTCGCGATCGAAAACCCTAATGCGACCGGCTCCTGCGGCTGCGGACAGTCTTTCACCGCATAGAAAAAGAAATCCGCAATATTCAATTTTCCCCACAAAACCTTTGCCGAGTCCCGTGGCGAACCTTCGCGCGGAAGATTCACTGAGTGCTTGTAGGCCAAAAAAACAGACTTCTTAGCCGGTTTATAAGCAACAAGTCATGGTTTTCGGGAAAACGGATTTCTTTTTCGCATAAGCAAATTTGATTATATAATTACATGTAGCGGATTCGCTAAGCGGTTACCGCGTAACATAACATGGCATCAACTGCAAAAATACTTAAGGCCCACGAGGAAGCGAAGAGTTACGACAGGATCAAGTCAAAACACCTGATCGGAACCCTTTTTACCGACTTCACTCCCTGGGACAAGCTCTACGGGTTCAGGAACTTCATACACGCCCCTTCGGGCAGGAAGATCGAGTTTGTCAATGATTCCGCCCTCATAGCGGGTACGGCCGTGTTCAAGGGCACCGGCGAGGAAGTGGCCATAATAGCCCAGCAGACACCTTCAAATGAAAAAGACAGAACGAAGCTTAACTACGGAATGATAAAGGCCGACGGTTACGGACTCTCCATCTGCATGATGGAATACGCCGAGCAGCACGGCCTCAAGCTATACACATTCATTGACACCGTGGGCGGGGATCCCTACGAATACTCGGCCGAAAAGCTTCAGTCCTGGCTGATTTCCTACTGCCAGTCAAAGATGATTTCCATAAGAACGAAAACGATAACCACGGTACTCGGGCTCGGGGGAAGCGGCGGCGCGATCGCCATACAGCTGGGACACAGAAGGCTTATGCTCTCGAGAGCCGAATACTCCGTAATAACCGCGGAGGGGTGCTCCGCAATTCTTTTCAGAAGCGCCGACAAGGTAGCCGAAGCGCTCGAGGTGCTGCAGCCCACGGCGACCCATATGAAGAGGTACGGAATAATAGACGACATAGTGAAAGAAGCCCCTCTAGGAAAAGACGGCTACATCCCCTCAACCCTCAAAAACCTGCAGGCGTCGCTCGTTGCCGCGTCAAAGGATGTGGACCGCTTTGACGTAAGGCATCTGCGAAATGAGCTGCGAAGAAAGATCGAGAGATGCGGTCGGACAAAAAAACAGCGCCCGGTCTATGAGGGAATAGCAAAAAAAATAAAAGCATGGCTTCCCCACTACTTCAGCAGGAAAAAGGAGAATCCCGACATCTCCGAAATGCAGATAGCCATCTACGGAGCGGAACCTCACTTCTGCAACGACGAAAAGGACGGTCAGGGAAAGATCATACGCCCCGGATGCAAAAAACAGTTGACAAAAGAAGATCTCCACGCAAACAATTCATCTTGTCCTTACTGCGGCCGCCCCGAGGCGCTGAGTTCCGATGACTATCTGGACTTTCTGCTGGACGACATGTCCTTCCACGAGATCGAACCCAAACTCTGCCTTGAGGATATCGACCCCGTCTACAAGTTTTTCAATTATTCATCCTCGATAAAGAAACTCGCCGGGAGGACCGACTCCAAGGACTCCCTCGTTACCGGCTACGGAACCATGTTCGGCATACCGGTAGCCGTAGCGGTCTGCGATTTCAGGTTCATGGGCGGATCGATGAGTGCCGTTTTCGGCGAGAAAATGAACATAGTGGTGGACTACGCCATAGAACACAGGCTTCCGCTTTTAACCGTGACGGTAAGCGGAGGAGCCAGAATGCAGGAAGGAACGGTGGCTCTTTACCAGATGGCCAAAACTATACTGGCAATCATAAAACTCAGAGAAAGCAGCCTTCCCAACATATCCATACTCGGCCACCCGACAACCGGAGGGGCTCTGGCAAGTTATTCCGTTCAGGGAGATTTTATAATAGCGGAGAAAAAAGCGACTATAGCCTTTGCCGGGGACCGGGTCGTCAAGCTCACAAGCGGCGGCAGGGGGGTTGATCCCAAAATAATGACCTCCGAATTTTACGAGAAATACGGCGGGGTTCACCTAGTGCTTGAAAGAAGCCAGATAAAACCGGCTATATCCGGTCTGCTAAAGTTCAGGGGATTCAGAAACAGTCTCGACACAGGGTCTTTCCACCAGCGGCCCGAGGGCGCTTACGAAGATGACTGGCTCTAGATAAAACACGCGCAGGTGCCTGACACGTCTAGCAGTTGCGTTTTGTCAGGAGCCCGGCGATCCGGAAACCGGTTCTTCTTTCGAGTAGGTCCCGTCCATCCCCATTATTCTTGAAATTTCCTCCGGGGAATCAAGAATCTCTCCCTTGCCCATCTTGTAAAGAAAGTTCGCGTTGTCCCTCGGGGCGTCGCTTTTTACGTTGGGGTCAAAGAAAACCTCTTTGGTGTGAACGAGTCCAGCGCGGTTATACGAAGAGAGTTCGTACTTCATTCCCATCCGAAGCGCGTCGCACGGGCAGGCCTCAACGCAGAAGCCGCAGAAAACGCAGCGCATGAAGTCTATGTTGTATACCTTTGGCCTTCTCTCGATTCCGTAATCGTCCGCGGGTTCCGAGACTATGGAGATAGCCTGGGTGGGACACGCGATCTCGCAGAGCTTGCACGCAACGCACCTTATCTCGCCCTCGTCATCGGCAGGCATTACGTGAAGCCCCCTGTAGTTCTCAGGAAGCGCTTTTACCTCCTCGGGGTATTTCACGGTTATCGGCTGGTGACGCGTGATGTGCCTTATGGTGATCATAAGGCCCTTCAGCACCTGGGGAATGTAAAGCTTCTCCCAGAAAGAAAGCCGGGGTCGCTCAAGCACTTTTACGTTTATCGCCATAGCAACCATCTATATACCACAGAAAGGGAAAATACTGAAGCCGCTAGCGGAAAAAACTGCCGCGGCGGCGAAGGATGAGGACAAGCGCAAGCGCAGAGCCGCAAAGAAGCCAGAGCGCGGTTTCCACGTCTCCCAGAACGAGCTTGCCCGTCCCTATCATGAAACAGAGAAGAAAGGACACGACAAGCGACCAGTTAAGAAAAACAGAAGAGAGAACTCCCCGCCCCGGCGCAATTCCAGCTTTCTTGCGGACAGGGGACCAGAGGCCAGGGGGCCTTACCCTCGAGTAGAATTCCGAGAGTTTTTCCCAGGACTCGGGAGCCGTGGCGAAAGTGGCCGCAACCCAGCAGGCTATCGAGACGGGAACAACCAGTATCTGGTGGCGCAGTTCAAGCGGAATGCCCCTGGCCTCTGTGTAGAGAATCAGAACCAGTATGGTCGCAAGCGACGATGCAAGCGCCACTATCTCGCTCCAGGCGTTTATCCTCCACCAGAACCACCTGAGTATGAGCACAAGGCCGACTCCCGAACTCATGGCCCAGAGAAATATCCAGGCATCCCCTATGTTTTTTATCTGAAGCGCCACTGCGCCCGCGATGACGGCAAGCACCACGGTCGCGATCCTCGAGACCGCCACGTAATGGCGCTGCGGGGCGCTTTGCCGCACGAACCTCCTGTAAAGATCATTCACGAGATACGAGGCACCCCAGTTAAGGTGGGTAGAAACCGTGGACATAAACGCCGCGAGAAAGGAAACCAGCAGAAGGCCCCGAAGACCCGGCGGGAGAAAGTCCCTTATCATCACAAGGTAAACCGACTCATCGTCCCCGCCTGCCACCCCGGCCGCTTCGGGAAAGATTACCACCGAAGCCAGCGCAACCAGAACCCACGGCCAGAGGCGAAGCACGTAATGGTTAAGCGCAAACCACGCCGTGCCCGCAAGGGCGTGTCTCTCGTCTTTTGCGGAACAGAGCCGCTGTATGAAGTAACCTCCGCCGTCAGCGTTGTGGGAGGACCACCAGACAACAGTCATGAAGATAATGAATGTGAAAAAGTCAGAGGAGAAAAACTCTTCAGTGCCTGCAGTCTGCGTAATGAACATGGAGGTCTGCTCGGGGGGAAGCTCCGCGATTTTGCTTACGAACTGCCCGTACCCTCCGACTGCGTCAGAATTTATTACCACGACCGCGAGTATGATCGTGCCGCCGAGCGCTATCGCGTACTGTACGAAATCCGTTATCACGACTCCCCAGAGCCCGGAGAAGACCGTGTAGACGAGCACGATTCCTACGCAAAGCGAAACCGCATATATCTGCCCCACTCCGAAAAAGACCTCAAACACCTTGATCATCGCGGTTATAACCCACCCCATCACTATGAAATTGAAAATCGTCGAGAAATAAAACGCCTTGAACCCCCGGAGAAACGCGGCGGGGCGGCCCCCGTAGCGAAGCTCTATCAGCTCGTTGTCGGTTATAACCTGCGCCCTTCTCCAGAGCCTCGAGAAAACCACTATCACGAGCGCGTGGCTGAAGATGTAGTTCCACCAGAACCAGTTCTTCCATATCCCTTCGGTCCTTATCCACCCGGTTATGGCAAGCGGGGTGTCGGCGGCGAAAGTGGTGGCGACCATCGAGGTTCCGAGAAGCCACCAAGGAAGCCCGCGCCCCGAAACGAAATAGTCTGAAAGACTCCCGGACGCCCTCCTTGAAAAATAAAGTCCCACTCCCAGGGAAAAGGCCAGGTAGAGGCCGAGCAGCATCCAGTCTACGGCGTGGAGTTTCATGGACCTGTTCTCACCGGAAGCTTAGCAGCCGACATCCGCTCTCCCGCAAGGATTTCCGCGGCAGCGCGACCCGCCGCGCGCGACGAATCGAAAAGCGAGATCACGGTATTGAAAAAGGGAAACTCGGCCGCGGGATAGGGAGAGCCGAAGGTAAGCAGAATTTTTTCACCCGGAAAGGAGGAGAGACCGTTTACGTAATCAGCTATCGCCGGGGGAACAATGCAGTTCTCCGTCCATCCTGCCGGGGCGGCGGACAAAACGCACACGAGCGAGGAAACATTTTCCCTTGGCGGCAGTTCGGGGCAGCAAAAGCTCTTCTCCAACGTCACTCCTCCCTCGGAGAATCCCTCGCGAAGCCCATCCAGAAGCTCCCCCGCATCTTCCCTGCCAAAATGAAAGACCGAGACTTTTTCGCCGCGAAGCCTGCCTCCTCGAACAATACAGGCCGAGCGGCGGGCGATTTCCCCTGCTTCCTCGCGGTTTTTCTTAAAATCGGGTGGCGGAGCTTCGTCCCCGCCCGAGGCGAAAAGCCCCTTCGCGTAGGATATCCTGGAGAGAGATTCTCCCCGAGCTGGGTCTTTAAAAAAGTCGTCCTCCGCCCTTCTTTCGAGGAATCCCTCTGGGTCCCTTGGGTCAAGAACTATGTCCACCCCGCTCGCAAGAGCCGCCAGAATGTTTTCCTCCTCCCGCTCATCCCCTCCCAGCGCGTCCATTCTGAAGGAATCCGAGACGATCAGGCCGTTGAATCCGAGCCTTCCGCGCAGAAGGCCCCGCAGAATCGGTTCCGATAGGGTGGCAGGAACTCCGAGAGGGTCAAGGGCGGTATAACAGACATGGGCCGGCATCACGCAGTGAAGCCTTTTCGCAATCGCTTCCCGAAAAGGCAGAATATCCGACTCCATGAGACGCTCAAGAGACCTTTCGACTGTAGGAAGGCAGGCATGGGAATCCTCGAGGGTGGCGCCGTGGCCCGGAAAGTGCTTCCCGCAGGCTAGCGCTCCCTCTTTCTGCATGGTCTCCGCAAAAACTCCTCCCAGTTTCGAGACAACCGCGGGATCATCAGAGAACGCCCTCACGTTTATTATCGGGTTTTGTGGCTCGGAATTAACGTCAAGAACCGGAGCGAAGGCAAGATTGAGCCCGCAGTATCTCATCTCCCGGGCCGTTATCATAGCCTGACGCTTCAGAAGCTCCTCGTCGTCCATTGCCCCCTGGGCCATGGCGAAAGGAAAAAGAGTCCCTCCCGAAACGCGCTGACCGAGGCCCCTTTCAACGTCGCAGCCGAAAAAGAGCGGAAACTCGGAGAGAGCCGAAAGCCTCCGCGTGGTCTCCCTCACCCGCTCGACATCCCCGTTGAATATTATGAAGCCGCAGACACAGAAATCCCGCGCGAGACGCTCCGCCCGTTTGACCGAGCCGGGGTCCTGAAAATCGATTCTCGGCATAATAAACTGTGCCGCGCGCCGGGACGCGGGGAGGTCTTTTGAGGAAAAAACTGAAGGATTCTCATACATTTTTACAAGATATTCTTCCCAATCGAGATTTTTCCGAGAAACGTGGCATCCCGGGCTCCCGTAACTGCCGGCACGTTCGTCCGGTTCCCGCACACGGTTTCATTCGCAAGCACCGCGAATCCTAGAGCTTCCTTGGCATCTGCGGGAACACCGTATTCATCCGAGAGGCAAAGCCGCGTCGGGACGAGCTTTTCGCGAAGCCTCGAGACCATTACGGGGTTTCTGGCGCCGCCGCCGCTCAGCACGACTTCTTCCACATCCGCACGAGGGTAAATGAATCTTTCATAGGCAGAGACTATAGAACAGGCAGTAAACTCGACGAGGGTGCGCAGGAGATCGGGAAGGGATACCCCTTTTTTCTGGGCAAGGGAAAAAAGCCTCCCCGCCATCCGTTCCCCGAAAAGCTCCCTGCCGGTCGATTTAGGGGGTTCTATATCAAGGTACGGATTTTTCATGAGCCTGCGGAAAATGTCCTTATTAACCGAACCCTCCCCCGCTATCGTGCCGTCCTCATCGAAACTCCTCTCGCCACCCGAGGCAAGGCGCACCACCGAGTCCACCAAGGAATTGCCGGGTCCCGTATCGAAAGCCAGAAGTTCCCCGAGTTTTTTCGTGACCAGAGTGCAGTTGGAAATGCCCCCTATGTTATGGGCTATTACGTTTTTACCGGTTCCGGAGAACAGCAGGTAGTCGACGTAGGGGATAAAGGGCGCTCCTTCTCCGCCCGCCGCCATATCCCTAGTCCTGAAATCTCCCACCGTGGTAATTCCCGTAGCCTCGCAGATAACGTCCGCTTCGCCCAGCTGAAGGGTCGAGGAAACCTCCTGTCCCAGAGAAGGAGGGTTATGAAAAACCGTCTGGCCGTGGGTGCCCACTAGGTCAATGTCGGTCGTTTTGAGTGCCGCCTTCCGCAGAAGATCAAAGACCGCCGCGGCAAACTCCTGGCCGAGCAGGAAATTAAGATCGGATAGTGAGGCGGTGTTCAGGACGCCGGGCGAGAGAAGGAGCTTCCTTGCGTCATCGGAGTATTCCCGGCAGATAAAGTCCTCAACCTCCACTTCTGCATCCTCTCCCGAGCCGCGAATCCTTACCAGCGCCGCGTCAATACCGTCCATTGAAGTCCCGGAAATGAGACCAACTACCAGTTTTTCTTCTTTTGAAATTATCGGACGGAGCCAGTTCACGCGGAAAAAGTTACCTGATAGAGCGGTAGTTTAGCAGGCAAACTCCTCAAATACACACACTATCGCTTCCAGAGTTCTTCGAGCGGCATGGCCAGAATCCGCCCGTCTTTGAAATTAAAAATATCCGAACCCGCATAAAACAGGATTCCGCGGACAAAATCCGGTCCACACCGATCCGCGAGCCTTCTAAGCCCGCGTCCGTCCCTTGGGGTAATCCCGCTTGACGCCTTGATTTCTATCCCCCAAGTTTTCCTGCCGAGCGTAATAACAATATCCACCTCTACCTTGTCCTTGTCGCGATAGTGCCAGAAACGCAGATCAGGGTTCGTCCATGTCGCCTGAGCGACAAGCTGCTGCAAAACAAAAGTCTCAAGCAGGTGCCCCATGCGGCCCCTGTCGGATAACCAGTCGGAAACCCCAAGATTCATAAGCATTGAGGCAAGCCCACTGTCAAGCAAATGCACCTTCGGCGATTTGATCAGGCGTTTTGAGGTATTGGAGTGCCAAGCGGGTAAACGGCGCAACAGAAAAAGACGCTCAAGGACAGCTAGCCAGTTCTCCACCGACTCTCTGTGTACTGCAAGATTATTGGCCAAGTTGCTGACGCTGAGCAACTCCCCGCCTCGCAGGGAAACCAGTTCCAGCAAGCGGAGCAGTTGTTCTGTATCTCTTAAATTTAAAACATCACGGGCGTCACGCTCAATAACGCTTGACAGGTACTGCCTGTACCACTGTCTCGCACGTCCGGGGGTCCTGGTTAACGGTTCGGGGTAGCCGCCCCCGATTATCCGCTCTTCCAACGGCGGCCCTGAAGATTGCCTGCGGGCCGCGATGCTAGGTTTAAAATTGTCATCAAGCAGCTCTTTGAGGAAATGTCCCGGTCCGCGGTTCTTTTCCGCCTCTGTTAATGGATACAACCGGACAATTTCCATCCTTCCTGCCAGAGATTCCGTAACGGTCGGCAGCAGTAAAAGGTTAGCTGAACCAGTCAGCAGGAAACGGCCGGGCCGACGGTCCTCGTCTACGGACAGCTTGATAGCGTGGAGCAATTCAGGAACCCGCTGTACTTCATCAAGAGTTACGGTATCCGGAAGGCTCGCCACGAAACCGTCCGGATCCTCGGTGGCGGCAATATAGTATTCGCGTCTTTCAAAACTGATGAAAGAGCGTTCAGGAGCCAATTGCTTAACAAGAGTAGTTTTACCGCTTTGCCGTGGACCCAGAAGACAAACTACGGGCGTATCTTCTAACGCAGTCTGAATAGTCGGGGCCAGCAACCTTGGAATAAATGACTGTACGGAAATCATGAGAAATTATTTTAGCGTCCGATTTACGGTTTTGCAAGCGTCCGATTTACGGTTTCATGAGCGTCTAATTTACGGTTTTGCAACCGTTCGCGCTCCTGCCGGAAATATTGGTAAGTTAGAATTCTTCCAACCCCAACTAAAGAATGTCCAGCGGAAAAATTCTATTTAACCTTCCAGCGTTAAAGTTCGCTTTTTACTGTGCGAGGATTCAACCGCAACCTTAAACAAAGCGAGCCAGCTTCCCCAAAATTTCACTAAGCAACGCCAAGCGGATCAAACGCTTTATAGTAATACTGTGACATGGTAGGTTTTTCTGTGCGCCCATAATATTATGTATATCTATATATTGACATTTTAAGTTAAAACGTATGCAAGTAGCTATACAATTTATCCGTATAAGTATTCAGGACGCACAATGAGCGTTAAGCCCATTACCGCAAAACAGTACCGCAAGAAGCTTAACCAAGCCACATTGAAATTTCGGGGTTTTACCTTGCCTCCCGAGGGCTGGATTCGCACGGCCAGAAAAGCCCTCGGCATGTCCGCGGCACAACTGGCGCGACGGCTAGGCAGAACTCGAGCCCTTATCTCTAATATGGAAAAGGCGGAACTTAATGGCGGAGTGACTCTAAGAACCATGCGATCCATGGCAGAAGCGGTAAATTGTCGTTTCATTTACGCTTTTGTGCCGGAAGAAAATGCGGAAGTTCTTATCAAGCGGCGCGCAAGAGAAAAAGCCAAGCGGCACGTAATGGAAACTGCAGAACACATGGCACTTGAACAACAGATTCTTTCTCAAAGCCAGATCGAATTCGAAATAGAACGCATCACAGAAAACATTTTTAAGGAACAGCCAAGCGACTTGTGGAACGATTAGGCTTGGTAACGCGAACTACCCCACAGAAGATATAACGTAACGCCGCTTGATACCGATGAAAAACAAGGTTCCCTGTCCGTCGAGCTTATCGGGACTAGGGCCGTAGTCCGGTGATTACGGATTCCTCGCTCCGCGGGATATGGTCGCGAGAGTTTTCTTTAAGGATTCATCATTTTCTCTTAGCAAACTGACTGACTCATCAAGCAAGAGACCCCCAAGCTTCATAACCACGGCAATCTTGAGATTTCCGCCGGCTTCCCGGAAAAGCGAGGCAGCTTCTTCTTCCCCCACGCCACATATCTCCATTATGATTCTCCTTGCCCTGTCGACAAGCTTCGAAGATGTGGGTTTAAGATCAATCATCAGGTTCCCGTAAGTCTTCCCGAGAAGAACCATCGCGGTCGTCGTAATCATGTTAAGGACCATTTTTGTCGCGGTTGCGGCCTTGAGCCTAGTGGACCCCACTATCACTTCAGGACCGACAAGAAGGGTTATGACCAAGTCGGCTGGGACGTTCTCCGGTTCGCTGCAGCTTATAAGTATGGTCGCGCAGTCGACCGTCCGGGCGTACTCAAGGGCCGATATCACAAACGGCGTACCGGAACTCGCCGCGATTCCCAGAACCACGTCGTCCCCAGAGAGTTTTTTGTCACGGAGGGTTTCCACGGAAGCCGTAGCGGAATCCTCAGCGCCCTCAACCGAGTTCCATACCGCATCCCGCCCTCCCGCCATAACCGCCTGCACCGTCTCGGGATCCGTTCCGAAGGTAGGCGGGCATTCGGCAGCTTCCATCACCCCGAGCCGTCCGCTTGTCCCCGCACCGACGAAAAAAACCCTGCCGCCGCGCTCAAGAGAGCGGAAAACCATTTCCGCCGCCCGGGAAATGGAATCTTTTCCCCTTGAGACGGCCTCAAACGCCGCCTGATCTTCTCCGCTTATAAGATCAATGATCTCAGAACATGAAAGTTCATCGATACTGGCCGTCCGCGGGTTTACTTTCTCTGTGAGCAGGTGTCCTGTCCGGCGAGTCTTTTCCACGTGGAATATTATATCTGAAACGTGCGCCGCTTATCCGGAGAACCGTCCGCGGTGTGGGGTTTGATTTGTCCGCAATATCCGTATAAAGTCCTTTGGATATTGCGGGTGTAGCTCAGTTGGCCAGAGCATTGGCTTCCCAAGCCAAGGGTCGCGGGTTCGAATCCCGTCGCCCGCTCTCACTCTCCGAAGGCCTTATTTCAATTCCGGTTTCCGTGGTAATATTAAGTCCGCTCTTGTTGATAATTTCACCCTCTATTCCGCAATATTCGGATTTTCCATTGGAAAATTCTTGTTCTCGTAGAACTCAACAAGATCGACCAAAACATCGAGTTCTTTTCCTTCAAGGCTACCGTGTTCTGCTTCAAATATCTCGTCAATGCGCGCCAACGCAGCTTCGTAGTCCTCTTCAGTACGAATAGGTTTCAGTTTGATCATCTCAGTGTCCCGTGAACGCCCATAATAGCACATTTCACTGTAGTTTCCACAGAACATCGGCAAAAAGTCCCCAAGAGGATTCACCTCTTGTTCGTGCTCACCTAGCAGGCTTCCAGCAGGACAACTGGGTCCCAAGAAAAAATCTATTTAACCTTGAAAATGCGGAAAAAGATAAAGCTGCATTGATTGAGGTGTCGAGGCAAAATGCCCGTCATCATTTCTTCAAGACCTTTTCTTAAAAACCAGATACTTAAGGCCGAAGAAGTTCCAGAAAAGCGTGAATATCAAGGATACCGCGGCTCCTATGTTCGCCCACACCGTGGACGAGATGGATCCCCCCGAACCTCCAAATTCGGCAACCACGTACGAAGCAACCGTAACGTTTATCACGAGCCCCACGCCCACGACGGCGAAGAACCTTATGAACTGGTTCATCCATCCCTCGACCTCCTTGCTGCGAAACGTCCAGAACTTGTTCCACGCATAGCCGTTAACGTTTGCCAGAATAAAGGAAGCCGCCTTGAAAACCGAGTAGAGGATCCCCTCCGCCACCCCGGAATAATAGATGAGCAGGTTAAGTATTCCGAAGTCGATTACGAGGTTAGAAAAACTTATGACGCAGAACTTTGCAAACTGGACCAGCGAGGACCAACGGGAGAAAAACCCGAGAAAAAGAAAGTGGATCACGGGACTCAGTATGAACATCCCCCACTGCACTCCCACAAGCTTGGAGTACACTCCGGGCATCTCGGCGCGAAGCGTGAAGAAGAGAAGCAGTATGAAAAACGCGTTTATCTCGCTTATTACAAATAAAACGGGATAATCCGATCTGGTCATGGGGGTTTTCGGGGAAAAAAGGGCTGCACCCCGAAGCAGGATGCTTCGGGATACAACCCTGAAAACTGTACTTACCTTACCTTCAGTTAACTACCTGGTACTGGGGGTAGACGAAGCTTCCCTTGGTCCAGATCGCCCAGGTCGGATCCCCAAGCGGCTTAAGCTTGTGAAGCGAATGTCCCTCGGGAGCCGTGAACGTTATTTTCGGGTTAGCCATTGATACCGTTCCCCCGTTCCACGGGATCGGGTACTTGACCACTCCCTTATCCTCCATAAACCCGAAGTAGTTAAGGTGTCCTCCACCGAATCCTCCGAGTTCGCTTCCGACCTCGGCCGTGGCCTCGATCATCGACTGTCCGCCGATTTCAAGCTTTGTCTTAAGCACTCCGTTCTCTACCACGGTGGTGGTCATTCCCTCCTGAGCGGGAATTCCGACAGGCTTGGTGAACTCCCTCATCGTGGGAGAGCTGTTGTAGTAATGAACGAAGTACCTTCCGGGGTAGGTTATATCGGAATCCATCACGTACGAGTTGTGACCTTCAAGCTCAATCGTCAGATAGGTGAGCGTGTACGCCCCGAATCCCGAGGTCTGGTTCTTGTCGGGAACCGTGTACATGTTTATGACCACGTGATTGTTCGGATGGGGCTTAAGACCCGCCGGAAGCATCGATTTCAAAACCTCCGGGTCGGCCTTGTAGGCTGCGATGAACATCCAAGCACCGGTTACCAGCTGCGGGCCCGGAAGCGAAAACGACTTGGCCGGGGCCGGCGGGGCCTCACCCGAGTGCGTGGCCGTGAGCGGAACGGCACAGAAAACCAAAGCAATCAAAAAAACCAAAAACCTTCTAGCTGACATCTTTATTACCTCCTTAAGACTTTCTGATTCAATATCAAGACGTCGCCGGAAGCAAGGTCCGCTTGAACCCTAATGCTCTCCCGACGCCCTCTTCTCCTTTTCTTCTATCATATACCTAACGGCGGAGCGAACAAACCTGTTTCTCTCCGCCTCCCCCAGCACTCCTTTAAGGGCGTCGTGAACCGAGGGATCGACTATAAGTGCCCCAAGCGAACCTTCTCCTTCCCTGATCATCCGGGAAATCTCGGCCAAGTTGGAGGAGAAGCTCCGCATGTCGGCCGCAAACTGCTCGTCGTAGATGAGAGTATGCAGGAAATCCTCCCGCTTCTCATCCGCAAACGCCCCCACTATCTTGTCGAGACTCCTGGAGATGGACGTGAGGTTAGTAACGAATTCCTCTGACTGGCTTATTATCTCCTGCATCTCGGGCGACGTGTAACCCCTGATCACGGTCCCGTCGCGGGCCTTGCCTATGCTCTCTCCCTGGCCGGGAACGATCTCGACGAACTTCGCCCCCAGAAGTCCTTCGGTCTTGATCGTGGCGTGGGAGTCCTTCGAGATTCTGGAAAGCGCCCGCTTGTTGATTTCCATTATGACCTGAACCTTCCCGAGGGAAGAATCGTCCGAGAAACGGATGGTCGACACGGATCCCACTCCCACTCCCGAGAGTCGCACATAGGCACCCTCGAGCAACCCAGCCGAGTTGTCAAAGTAGGTCTTTACCTTGTACTCCCTCTCAAAGAGCTCTTCCTGGCCGCTTATCGTGAAAACTCCGTAAACGAATATAGCGATCGATGCGAGGACGAAAACCCCTACCTTGAGTCGGGCCGATTTCTGCTTTTCCATCTGCGTTCACCCGGCGCGGCCGACACGCCTGATTTCTGATATTGTACCATATTGTTTGCAAGCAGAGAATTGAAAATCCGGGCGACTGTGATAACCTGAATTATTCCTTTCCATCCGAGGCACGCCCCGATTCCGAAAAGGAGCTTTATTTCATGACAAAGATAAAAAGAGCGGTAATAAGCGTTTACGACAAAAAAGGGATAACCAGGCTCGCAAAGGGCTTGGGGGAACTCGGCGTTGAGATGCTCTCAACCGGAGGGACCGCCAGGAGGCTTAGGGACGGCGGGGCGAAAGTGACGGAAATATCGGACTACACGGGGTTTCCCGAAATACTTGGAGGAAGGGTGAAAACGCTTCACCCCAAAATACACGGAGGCCTTCTTGGAATGAGGGACGATGAGCGCCACCTTGGGGAAATGGCCGAGAATTCCATAGAGCCGATAGACATGCTCGTGGTCAACTTCTACCCTTTTGAGGAAGTGGTCGCGAAAGAGGGAACCACGTTTTCTGAAGCGATAGAGAACATAGACATAGGCGGGCCGGCGATGCTTCGGGCCGCGGCGAAGAACCACGCGTCGGTAAGCGTGCTCACCGACCCCGAAGACTACGGTGCCGTGCTCAGGGAGCTTCGCAGAAACAAGGGAAAAATCTCCCCCGAAACCAATTTCCGCCTCTCGGCAAAGGCCTTTTCCTACGTCTCGAGGTACGACGCGGCGATATCGAATTATCTCTCGTTCCTCGAACCTGACGGCGAAAGAAACCCGCTCCCGGCGACCTACACCCTCCACCTCGAAAAAAAGCTTGATCTTCGCTACGGGGAGAACCCCCACCAGCTGGGGGCCTTCTACACGGAGGGCGGCATAGAAGGGGCGCACTGCGTTGCGAACGCCAGACAGCTCCAGGGGAAAGAGCTTTCCCTTAACAACATATACGACACCGACTCCGCCTTCGAGCTCGTAAGGGAGTTTGAAGAGACCGCATGCGTAATAGTGAAGCACAACAATCCCTGCGGAGCGGCACTCGGGAACACTCCGGCAGAGGCGTTCTCCCGGGCGAGGGAATGCGACCCGGAAAGCGCTTTCGGCGGGATAATCGCCTTTAACAGGGAGGTTGACGAGACCGCGGCCGAGGAGATAGCCGGCATGTTCGCCGAGGTCGTGATAGCCCCCGGTTTTTCTGAGAAGGCGCTCATGCTGTTTGGGGGAAGGAAGAATCTGCGGGTGCTTCTTTCGGGAGGCATGGATATCGGCGGGGCGGGAATCTGGGACATAAAGAAAGTGACGGGAGGGGCGCTCATACAGCAAAGCGACAGGGGATGGGGAGATGATTTTTCAGAGATAAAGGTCCCGACCAAGAGAAAACCCACCCCCGAGGAAATGGAAGATCTGCGCTTTGCCTGGAAAGTCTGCCGGCACACCAAGTCAAATGCCATTGTCTACGCAAGAGACCTCAGGACGGTGGGCATAGGGGCGGGGCAGATGAGCAGGATAGATTCAGTCAGGATCGCGGGGATGAAGGCCCGCACTCCGACCGACGGCTCGGTACTCGCTTCTGACGCGTTTTTCCCTTTCAGAGACGGGGTTGACGAAGCGGCGCGTGCGGGAATTACGGCAATAGCGCAGCCTGGGGGATCGGTAAGGGATGCCGAAGTGATTGCCGCGGCTGACGAACACTCAATGGCGATGGTCTTTACCGGGAAGAGACACTTCAGGCACTGAACGCCACCCAACTAAGGAAAAGATTCGGCGATATCCTTATCTTTACGTAAACTCTAAACCCAACTTCACAGGCTAAAAAAGCCTGAATCCCTTCATAACCCACTGTCACAATT
>JAPPAR010000028.1 GCA_026705445.1 Candidatus Dadabacteria bacterium | reverse complement strand
CTTTATTATAACACAAACAACGGCCTTTTCTATACCTTACCGTGAGAAATCCGGGCTAACAACAAGGTTCTGGATAACCCTGCAAAAAAGAGATTCCGGCAAGGGTCACATACCTAGTAGTCCTAACCGTAACTTCATTTAACAAGTTCAGAAGTGGACCCCAAAAGTCTAGGGAAATTCACTTCATAGGATCTTGGGGTTTCTGTAAAATGGAATGGTTAGTTCTATAGCGGATCTTGTTAAATGTAAATAAGGAAAACACAAATATTAAGATTGCGGGTACAAGTCTTGAGGCAGCAGCTCCATTATATGAGTACGCTTGAACCAATACCAAAAGTACTGCTACATAAGACATGGAGGACAGAGCGACCCTAATCACTCTTTGTCTCAGTCTGTTATGTGCTAATTCTGCTGAATCAATCCAGAAGCAAAGAGCGAATAAGATCTCGGAGATGACAATTAGCTGCATAGCCAATGTAGCGGGTTCGTATGCGCTACCGAAGAAGATAATAATGATTTTGTTTGCGAACAGAAAAAATATTAGTCCAACCGGCAGAAAGACTTTCAGGAGATTCTTAGTAGAATAGGAGACAATATCACTGAAAACTTCTTTCGAACCACGACTTTGAGCAGCTACAAGGGCTGGATATATTGTGTCTTGTACAGGTTTTCGCAATTTTACGCTCACGCCGGAAAAAATTATTGCTACTCTGTATAATCCAACCGCTTCTTTGGCTGTGAAATATCCCAGAATTAGCACGGGAATCTGCCTGCTGAAAGCATTGCTAAGAAAACCGGTAAAAGTTGAGACAAGAACAAACGAGCGAACTTCTTCAAAGGTAACTTCCAAATTCTTGACTTTGGCGGTTGTCCATCTTTTTAATCCAGATTGCCTAAGAACTCTGAGTACCTCTATCTGAAGCATCAGGAAGAATACAAAAGCTGCTACCACGTAGCAGACAAAAACTCCTTCTATTCCGAATCCAGCAAGAAGGGAAACAGCTATCAGGACAACTCTTAATCCGGTACGGGAAGTTCTCACAAAGGCTATGGTCTTGAATCTGTCAAAGACCCTGAGAACCGCTTCCGAACTCTTATTGACGCTTGATACTAAGATACTTGCTGAATAAATGAGCGTGAATTTGAACGTGTTTTCAGAGTGGATAAAGAGGTCGTCTGCCACTCCGGCGAGAATAAGGCACACTCCTAGGGCTGCAATACCCACCAAGAAATCAAGCACGTAAAAAAACTTGATGAACGAGAGGACTTTGTTTTTTTCTCCGAGCTCTCGGTATTGCCCGACATATTTTACGACGGCATCGGGAGACCTCAGGTCGATTAGTCCGTTGATTATGCCTACGTAAGCTATTATCAGGGTGAAGAGACCTAACTGCTCAACCCCTAAAAACCGGGCGATTAATATGGGTTCGGCCGCCGAGAAAAGAGAAGCCGCCATGCTTCCACTGAAAAGCCAAGATGCGTTTTTGAAAAGGTTTCTTGTCGAATTGCCCGAGGCCGGCATATGAAAAGTTCCGTCTAGGAGAGTAAAACACCGTATGATATAACTTTGTTTATTCTACCTGAATGGGCGTACTATCTCCGCTCCTCTAGGATTTCCCTAAATATTTTAAGATTTCCCTCGGTCATTTTTTCGACGCTCAATTCTCCTACTCTTTTTTTTGCCTCTTCACCCATTTTCGCTGCGAGAGTCCCATCCTGAAGCAATTTCAAAATGGCTTCTGCCATCTTTTCTGGATCTCCGACCGGAACGAGAATTCCGCTCTTTCCATTCTCGATAATTTCTCTTGCCCCAAAATCGTGATCGGTGCTTACAACCGGAAGCCCTAAGGCAAGAGCCTCTAGCAGTGAGTTTGAAAATCCCTCAAACAGCGAGGAGCAGATAAAAATATTGCATCTTATGGCATATTTTTGGGGATTGAGAACTGAACCGGTAAAGTCGATTTTGTCTCCAATGTCAAGCTCTTTCGCTGTGGATACGATCTTGCTTTTCAGCGGCCCGTCGCCTACAAGAAGAAGTCTGAGCGGAGTAACGTCGTTTACTGCACTTACTGCTTTCACTAGGTTTTCATATCCCTTTGACGGGAACAGCCTTCCCACCGCCGCTGCCACAGGAATTTTCTCACCGAACCACCGGTGTGCCACTTCTTCCCTAGACCGCTTCTCTATATACTCTATGTCCACACCGTTTTGGACCGTTCGCACGCTCTCTCCGACTCCTAGCTGTGCAAGGTTTTTCCTCCCTCCATTTGAAAGTATTATTACCATATCCGCCATTCTGTAGCAGAAGATCTTGGCAAATTCGATTGCGTTTCTGACAATAGGTGGCCAACGTTTGAGACTTTCCTTTATGTTGCTAACTTCAACTGCAACGGTCTTGATTCCGAGAATCCTGCCCGCGAAGATCACTGCTGGTTTTGTTGTCCAGAACCTACTGTAGAGAATGTCGGGCTTTCTTTGTTTTGCGGTTTTGTAAACGAAACGGAATCGTGAAAGAAAATTCCCGTTAGAATTATAAGAAATGATCTTAACCCCTCTTGAAAGCTGGGAAGTCATATCCATTTTTTTATCGGTAAGTAGAATCGTAACTTCGCACCCATTGCGAGCAAACCCGTTGGCAAGCTCTATAGTCTGCTTTTCGGAACCCCCTCCCCCGAGATTAAGACGGGGAGCTACCATCATTATTTTCACTTCTGTGTATACCTCACTGATGTCTTAAGGTTTCTATAGTGTCCGGCACACGCTTTTTTTGCAAACGGTATGCTGAAAAGATTTGCATGGGGGTGGGGAGTGCAGCGGTAGCCGACATGGACAATAGCTTTTCCGGTCATATGTCAAGCGATGACTGGAAGGATAAAAAGTATGGCTCACTTCCGCCAGTCGGCTTAATGTGACCGGACTAAGAGTTGTGCATTTGAAAAAGTCTGCGACTTTCCCTAACAAGGAACAAACAGGTTTGGGTTGGTTCAAGTTTTTAAGTGCCAAATTTGACAATAACTTCAGGTTCAAACAGTATAAGTGCGGCATGGGGAGAAAGATGAAAAAGCTCCTTTTGATTATTCTATTCTTTTTGTCGTTTTTAGCCCCTTCCTATTCGGAAGAAAAGGTTTATAGAACTTACACCGACATCGGAGAACTTGAGGAACCTACCCTAACTATTTCACAGGTGCTTTCCTCCCGTGACGAGTTTCACAGAAAGGTGTTTACCCTTGAGGGGCAGGTGGGCGAAATAAAGTTCAAGGAAATGAGAGATGGAAAGAAATTCACCCTGTTCTGGTTTTTTGAAGATGATCCAGAAAAAAGAATAAATGTCTATGCAAGGGGTTTTGTTGAGGGCATTGAGAATGGAACTAGGATAAGGATTTTTGGATGGTACAGAAAGCATAAAAGGCATTTCCTGATAAAGCGCAAAAACATTATGAAAGCCAAGAAGATTCATATTCTTCAATGAATTTTGGAAGGGGCCAAATCATTCCTTACTGCCGACTGAATCGTGTTCCCATGCACCGGATTTGACAACAACCCATTCTATCGGTTGGTTAGTAGTGAACAGCCATGATGACAATGGAACCGTTAGCAAGATCATTACTAAGACTGTTGCCTGATGAAGCACTTGTCCGCTTAGAGTTTCTATACAATTTCGGCAAGTTTTTGAATTTGAAAAATCCGAAGACTTTCAATGAGAAAATACAGTGGATAAAACTGTATGAAAAAAACCCCTTGATGACATTGTATGCGGATAAATATGAAGTCAGGAAAATTGTTGAGAAGAGAATTGGGTCGCACATACTAAATGAACTTTACGGTGTTTTTGAAAGTCCAGACGAAATAGACTTCGATTCATTACCTGAATCTTTCGTTTTAAAGGCAACACATGGTAGCGGGTGGAACATAATAGTCAGAGACAGGTCGGTTCTTGAAATAGAGAAAGCAAAAAAGAAAATGAAAAATTGGCTGGGGATGAATTTCTACGTGAAAAAAAGGGAATGGGCTTACAAGGATATTCCACCACGGATAGTTTGCGAAAAATATATGGAGAACAAAGACGGATCGCTCAATGACTATAAGTTTTACTGCTTCAACGGGGATCCTCTCTTTATGCAGGTGGATTTCGATAGATATTTCGGGCACTCTAGAGCGTTTTACGACCCCGAGTGGCAAAAACTCGATTTTTTTATTGCAAAGAGCAGGAAAGCCCGTCGCTGTGAAAAAGAACACAAACGCCCTGACTGCTTGACGGAAATGGTTAAAATCGCGCGCGTACTCTCAAGTGATTTCACATTTGCGCGTGTTGACATGTATGAAGTTGACGGAAAAGCAGTTTTTGGTGAAGTAACGTTCTATCCGAAAAATGGAGGGGGAAGGTTTTCTCCAGAGCGTCGGGATGCAGAATTCGGTGATTTACTGCGATTGCCCGAAGTGCAACTAGATTAGTTTGACGGAGCTTAATTTTCTCATTCGTATCTCGGGACTCCTATTGGATTAAGTGCAGTAGCTTTTTTCGCAGGGTATATTCGGAAAACTATTCCCACAAGGGCGAAGAAGAGAAAAACCACGATTATGTACAGCACGGAAATCCGAGTTTGCAAAAGACCTTCGTCACTGCTATAGGGGAACTAAACAAGCAGGTGGTCTGAACGAGGTAGATCAAACCTTTTTTGAGAATTGAATAACAAAGTTTTTCATAAACGATACCGAAACGGCATGTCCAGAGTAAAGAAAACTGTCCGTTTTATCGCCCGCGCGAAAAAGTCCAGTACTGCAAACAAGCCAACAATATAAGGAGGGCGATACCGAGTTCTAGTATTTCCTCTATAACGCGCATTGGTGTCTTCACTTCACTCGATAGGATTATTGCGAAGTTCTCGTGCAAGATTCGCGGAGCTGAATCAAGCAACTTAGCGACCAACATAACGAGCAAAGCCGTAGCAGTTGTTAAGGAGTACCCGTATCGGCTGCGCAGTCCAGATGCCAAATTCCTACCATAGTTCATCACATAGCGGATCAAAGCATATACGCAAGCCAACAGCCCGACACCTACTGCAACTCTTTCTACGAGAGATGTAGTCGGGTCTATGTAGTAATTGAGATTGTTGATTCTTAAGGAAGTTAGTCTACTGTGCATGTCAAGCTCACGAAGCACGAACAACAAGATCAAAAAAGCCGAGTGGCAACGAAATTTCCAGTCTCCTGAGGCAATGAACAAAAGATATACGATCCCGCTGAAGTACAAAATGACGGTGAGATTCTCTATCAAATTCCCTTCCCGAGAAAGTCGTTCCGCGGCGTCACTATCCAGGAATATAGCCAGAAAGGTGATAATCAGGAGACTTGTGATGACATAAAGAAACAGAAATGGCTGACCCGTATTTTTCATAGACCTTAGATTCACAAACGAGATTCTAAAAGTATTTTGAACCAATCACAATAGAGATACAGTTGCGTTGTTCGTAAAGTGTCAAGACTACAGAAAGCCCGGTAAAAAAGCCAGTCTCAGGAACCTCTTGGAGAATTCTTAAGGCGAGTGATTTTCATTTGAAATGAAGAGATAAAACAGACTCTAATGTATACTACAGGTTATGCAAAATCAGAGCGAAGATTTACAAAGCAAGAGCACAAAACTCCTTTATTTTAAAGCGTAGTGGGAACTTGGGAACTGCTGGGATTTCCCAGCCACGAGATTAGGAAAACCGAAAAAATTTCTCGGGGACACTTGATCTTTCATTCGTATCTCAAGGCTTCTATTGGATTGAGTTCAGCCGCTTTTTTCGCCGGGTATATTCCGAAGATAATTCCGACAAGAGCCGAGAACACAAAAGCTACTAATATGGACAGTACCGATATCTGAGTCGGCCAGCCCGTGAGAGTCGAAGCGAGTTTTGAGATCAGTATTCCGGTCACCGTTCCGATCATTCCTCCCACGAGAGAGAGCAGTACGGATTCAATCAGGAACTGAACCAGTATATTTTTCTCCTTTGCCCCAACGGCCAGCCTAATTCCTATTTCCCTGGTTCTCTCCCCAACTGAAACGAGCATTATGTTCATTATTCCTATTCCTCCCACGACGAGTGAAATAGACGCTATGCTTCCGAGAAGCACTGTGAGAATTCGTGAAACGTTTTTGATGGTTTTTATCTGCGTCTGCTGGGTTTTGACGTAAAAATCGTCTTGCGCTTCCTCCTTGATTCCATGCTCCCTGCGCAGAGTTTTCTCTATTTCCGCCTTGGCATATTCCAGATCATAAGCGGGGTCTACGAAAATAGTGATTCTCTCGAGCGATTTTTTGCCGACAAGTCTTTTCTGAACCGAAGTATAGGGAACCAGAATGATATCGTCCTGATCTTTTCCGCTGGGAGTGGGGCCGATAGAAGACATCACTCCGATAACCCTGTAAGTGTATTTACCGATTCTTACGTTTTCTCCGATAGGGTCATGGCTTCCGAACAGATTTTGCTTTACAGTTTCCCCCAACACGCAGACAAGCGCCGCATTTCTTACGTCAAGATCATTAAAGAATGTCCCCTTCTTCGGAAACCAGTCGTTTATCAGAATAAAATCTTTTCCGGTTCCTATAATTGCCGTGAAGATATTTCTGCTTCCCGAGACGACATTTGCATTCGTGTTGAATATCGCCGAGACATATTTTACTATGTCGAGACTTCTTATTGCTTCCACGTCCTTGCCCGTAAGCGGTTTTACGTTTCCTGTAACAATGCTTTTCCCACTCTTGGTTCTTTTCCCGGTATTTACCACAAGGGAGTTTGCTCCAAGGGATGCTAACTGGCCTTCTATCATGTTTTTCGCTCCACCAGTTATGGAAACAAGCGAGATGACGGCCGCAACACCTATGATTATTCCCAGGGTAGTGAGAAAAGATCTCACCTTGTTGCCTTTTATCGCCCTGTATGAAATCTCGATCGAAAGCAGTGGATTCATGAGGTTAATTGTAACCAATTGCCCTTGAGTCGCTAAAGCTGTGTTAATTTGCGTAGAGGCACTTGCGTAGTTGAGTATGGCTATACAGGGCAAGGGGTTTGAGAAGGGGTAAAAAACTTTTTACCCCAGGATTTCCATAAAAATCCCTTAAAACCGCCTGATTTACCCCAAAACTTGAAAATTCCACCCCAAGTGCGAACCGGTTGCAGTGCAGCTGGGGGGGGGTCAGAAACTTACTGAAAACACAAGTAACCTGCTGATATTACTTGATATTAATGTCGCCATGGGTTAGAATTAAAGTATGCCTAAATTAATCTTCCCGGAGGAACAAACCCATGGCGACACAAAATAATCTACCTTTTTCCTGGGAACAAGTCGATAAACTCTCCGACCTAAGACGTCTCGAACTCGTTCTCGATGCCCTGCCCGATGACGATATCATATGCGCCCTCTCCGCGATGCGTAAAAACGGCCGTAACGAATACCCTGTGCATGCTATGTGGAGGGCGCTTATTGCCGGCATAGTCTTTCAGCACGAATCAATCGAGTCGCTCATACGGGAGCTTGACAGGAATTCATCACTGCTTGAGATGTGCGGGTTCTGTCCCATACCCCTGCAAAGACCCGCAAGATACGAAGTCGAACCGGGCGAAGGCGAAGTTATAGCCATAGACTTCCCTGCCCGCAGTCCCGCTCCAAAAGGTTATACCTTCTCTCGGTTTCTTCTGAACGTAGTAAGGATTGAAGAGGAGAAAGGACTTATCTCAAAAATGATTGCCACGATGAGGAAGGAACTTATGGAACTGCTGCCCGACTTCGGGAAGCGTCTGGGATATGACGGCAAGGCCATAGAAAGCCACTCCACGGGACAGGAGAACCGCAAGACGGGGAAGACATCAGATCCTGATGCTGACTGGGGCAAGCATGAAACAAAGGGGGTTGATTCAAACGGCAAGCAATGGACGAAGGTAAAAATCTGGTTTGGCTACTGTCTGCATGTAATAGCAGATACAAAGTACGAGATACCGGTTGCCTTCAGTCTTACCAGGGCTTCTACATCTGAGATACGTGAACTTGAAAGAATGACGGAGAGTTTGTTTACAAAAGACCCGGAGATAGAGGGAAGATGCAGATACTTAAGCGCTGACAGGGGTCTTGACAGCGGGGAGTTTAAAAAGAAGTTGTGGGAGCAACACCAGGTCCGTCCCATTATAGACAACAGAGAACTATGGAGGCAGGAGAAGCAGGGACAGAGTTATGTGGAGGGGCAGAAGATCATGAGACCCCTTCGAAGCGTGCACGACAATATCTTCTACACGGAGAAGGGAGAGATACTGTGTCGCTGTCCTGTAAGAGGGGAAGAACGCAAGATGGCGTTCAGTGGTTTTGAACAGGACAGAGGAAGTTTGAAGTACCGTTGTCCTGATGCTGTGTACGGTCTTGGCTGTGAGGGATGGAAGAAGTGTCACAGGGATGCTGGGTGCGAAACCAAGGGTTACGGCAGGGTGGTGCGTGTACCGCTTGAGAAGAATCATCGTATTTTTACTCCCACACCGCGAAGCAGCGTTACATGGAAGAGGGAATACAGACGCAGAAGTTCCCTGGAGAGGATATATTCAAGAATGGACAACAGCTTCGGGTTTGAGAAGCACTATATCAGGGGCAAAGCGAAGATGACTGCCCGTGTGGGTTTGGCTCTGGCTGTGATGATGGCGCTTGCAGTTGGCCACATAAAGGCGGGAAGGCCTGAGTGCATGAGGTCTCTTGTAGGTGGGAGTTGGGCCAGAGCTGGATAATATCCAAGTGATCAAGCAAAAAATTTAAGCGGTAATGAATTCCTGGGGGATAGCTGCGTGTGCGCCAAGCAAACTAATGCTGGGACAGCCGGTGGAAGTCCGGCGGAGG
>JAPPAR010000027.1 GCA_026705445.1 Candidatus Dadabacteria bacterium | reverse complement strand
AGTCTCACGTACCTGTCCCCTTCTCCGAAATCCAGCTGTTCCACTTTCCTTCCTCCGGCATTGTTTTGTATCCACACACACAGCCACCCTGTAATTTGACGGGGGGGGGGGTGAGAGTATATTACTATTGTTTGAAGTTTAACTGGAAGGGTATTTTTAGAAGTGCCTGAAAACCTAAGGGTTTGCTTATTTCTGAGCTTCCAGCACTTGCTTCCACCGTACCCACCCCCTTGGAGAGTTCTTTGCCAGGTTCTGAACCGCGCGGAAGCTGGTTTTCCAGATTTCTCCGCATTGCGCTGGGGTTTGTCCTCGCCGTCATAGTTCTCGGCGCAGAGACTGAAGCAGTTTATGCTCTCTGCGATAACGACCCGGTTTACTACAAATTCACTTTCCAGGGCAATTTCAATAAAAAAAGCTCACCAGTGAGTCTTCCAAGCCCTCATGTGCGATTCACTCAGGTGGTCTGGGGCACGCATAGCAGCCAGGTGAAATTCTGGAACCCGGGATCCATGGCAAGCTTGGCTGTGGAAGCTGTGGCTGAAGAAGGCGAAACCTTTGCCCTTACTAATGAATTCATTGACGCTTTTACAGGCGGCAACATGGCGCTGTGGGGTTCCTTTCCGCCAGGTCGTTATCCCGGCGGGGAGGAAACACTCAGCATACAAATCAAAGTATGCAAGGAAGCGCCCCTGTTTACTGGTTTAACTATGCTTGATCTCTCTCCGGACTGGTTCGTAGGACTCTCGAGTTATTCTCTTCTTGACAGCCAGGGGAACTACATTCCCTCCAGAACGGTGGATCTTTATCCCTACGACGCGGGCACGGAGCAAGGGACTGAATATACTCTGAACAATCTCCCATCCGACCCTTACCAGGTAATCACCAGCATTAAGGGGAAGGGCAAATTTTCAGGTGCGACCGCTCCTGTGGCAAGGATGAAATTCGAACTGATCAATCCGGTGAACCTGAATATCCGCGCACAGGGTGGACAGCAAACCGGGGCAGTCAACCAGACCGAAGGGGGCGGGCCGATTACCATCACCGCCACGCTGGGAAACAGTAACACCTCGAGCAGCGCACTGAGTATTCCAATACGGACAAACAGCAGCCAAACCACAGCACAGTCGGGAGATTATACGGTAGCAAACTCAGTCAGCATTGAAAGCAACACCAAAAGCGGCACAGCAACGTTTAAAGTAACTGATGACAGCAATGACGAGCCGACTGAGACGGTGGTTTTGGAGCTTGGCAGTCCTCTTCCTGCGGGTATCACCGCCGGAACCGGGAATCGGGTCAAAATCACAATTAACGACAACGACGCCACGGTGGTGAGTCTGGCACGCAGCGATACCGGGGCCATAGCCGAAGGCGGTGCGGGGACAAAGGAGAACGCCGAGTTTACGGTGACCTTAGGCCGTGATCTGGTTGCGGGCGAGCGCATTGACGTACCGCTGGTACTGTCCGGATCTGGCGTCACCACGGACGATCTTGAGAGCCTGTCCAAAAAAAGCGGCGGAGATCTTAACACGGGCGTCACCCTTGCGGGGGCCAACACATTAACGCCGACAGTGATTTTCCAAGGTGCGGGTGCAAGTACCGCCACCCTGATTCTGACTCCGAGCGATGATGCTCACACTGAAAATGACGAAACGCTGACCGTGGCGCTGGGTCCTGACGGCAGCGGAACCAACGGTTTTGATCATAGCAGTCTGCGTACGAATGTGGGAGGCGGAGCGGACCCGCACTCAAGCAGCAAAAGCTTTGATGTTGTTATTGAATCCGAGGATGTGACGGCACCGCCGCCTAAGCCTCCAACGCCTAGCTTGCCTTCGGTAAGCATTTCAGGCGGCTCCCCCGTAACGGAGGGAGGAACGGCAACTTTCACTCTGAATGCAAGCCCTGCGCCGACAGCCAGCATTACCGTAAAGGTCAGTGTTGGAGAGTCCGGAAGTTTCGCACGAAGCGGGCAGACAGGATCACGGAGTGTGACTATCGGCACCGGGGGCAGGGCAAGTCTTACCGTAACGACGGAGAACGACAACAGGAACGAGCCGAACGGCAGCATCACGGCAACGCTTGCAGGTGGAAACGGCTACAGCGTGGGATCTCCAGGTTCCGCATCCGTTAGGGTCAAAGATAATGACGTACCGACTGTAAGCATTTCAGGCGGTTCCGCCGTAACGGAGGGAGGAACGGCAACTTTCACTCTGAATGCAAGCCCTGCGCCGACAGCCAGCATTACCGTAAAGGTCAGTGTTGGAGAGTCCGGAAGTTTCGCACGAAGCGGGCAGACAGGATCACGGAGTGTGACTATCGGCACCGGGGGCACAGGCAGCCTCACCATAAGGACTATGGATGACAGTACGGACGAACCGGACGGGGTTATCAAGGTGACAGTGACAAGCAGTGGGCAGAGTTACTCAGTGTCTCCAATCTATTATAGTGCCTCTGTTACTGTCAAAGACAATGATGACGATCTGCCTGCAACTGATAATGACAGCCCGCCGCCAACTGTTCCTGATACCGGTGATTCCGACGATGAGCCAAGTCTGGACCGCAGGATACTTGTGGCTATATACAACGTGGCCGGGGGAGGAAGATGGACCCGGCAGGACAACTGGGTCACCGGGGCGCCAGTTACCACTTGGTACGGAGTTATTGCTGACTTGGAGGGCAGGGTAACGGGGCTTATACTTGAAGACAACAACCTTGAGGGAGGGATCAACGGGGATATAGGGGAGCTTGGGAAGCTTAAGGTTCTCTACATGAACAATAACAAGCTTGAGGGAGCTATTCCCGTGGCACAGCTTAGAGCCCTTGAATCACTTGAAGAACTTGCTTTATGGGGCAACAAGGGAGACTTATGGGGAACGATTCCCGACGAACTCGGAAAAAAAGTGGACAGAGCGGCGCTTAGAAAGATAAAAGAGGTTAACGGAGTTTCCGTGCTTACGGACTGGTTTACAGAAGACGATGCGGTTTTCGATTATTCAGGCTGGAGTGAGGTTGAAGTAAATGGAAACGACAGGATAAGCGGACTTGATCTGTCAGGGGTTGGGTTAAGAGGATATACCACGGAAGCGATATGGGCCCTTTCGGTTCTTGAGGAGCTTGATCTGTCGGACAATCCAGATTTGAGTGGAGAAATTCCGCTGTCTGTTATGAATGGTAGGCTTGAGTTTCTTGACATAAGCGGGACCGATTTGTGTATTCCCCAAGACGAAGGATTTGAGCAGTGGCTTGGAAGTATAGATTTTACGGACAGCGATAGCGATAACTGCGTTGGAATTGTAACCCTCTTGACAAGTGAACCGGTGCCGGTACAGAGAAGTGAACCTGCCCAAGGGGAAAGCGGTGGAGGATGCTTTGTTGCTTCGGGCAGCGGACTCAACAACGGTATCCCTGAGTTCGCTCTGACGTTTTTTGTGCTGCTCCTGATTTTTCTGGCAGGCAGACGGGGTGCGCAGCATAGGAAAAATCATGGAAATGCCTGCTGAGATGAATTGGTCTTTTCTGTCTCCGCAGCATCTGAATTTGCTCAGTATTTTATTGCTTTGCGCTCTTTTCGCCGTGCCGATGAGTTCCTGCGGGTCAGGCGGGAACGGGAATGAATCCGGAAGGACCGAATACAGAACTATTGATGGAAGTGGCAACAATCTAAGAAGTCCGCAGATGAATAAGGCTGGCGCTCAATTCGTTCGCCTTGCCCGGCCCGCCTACGCTGACGGAATAAGTTCTTTTGCAGGACCGCGCCGCCCCAATCCCAGAAACATCAGCAACATTGTACACTCTCAGGAAGAACTGATTTCCAATCCGGACTCAACAACCAATTTCATGTGGCTGTGGGGGCAGTTCATTGACCATGATGTCACTTTTACAGATGATTTCAGAAACGACCCGGCCAACATTAAGATTCCCAATGGCGACGAAATCTTTGATCCACAGGGAACGGGCACGGCTGAAATATTTTTCAATCGCTCCGTACATGATCCTGATACAGGCACGGCAATCGATAATCCTCGCCAGCAAATAAATGCAGTCACAGGATGGATTGACGCGTCGACCGTTTACGGCTCCGATACGATACGTGCGAACGCGTTACGGACAAACGATGGAACTGGCAAGCTCAAGACATCCGACGGGAACTTTCTGCCCTATAATGAGCAGCAGTTCCGCAACTCTCGTTTCCAGTTCTCAACTTTTTTCCTTGCAGGGGATGAACGGGCTAACGAGAATATAGGTATTCTCTCAATCCAGACGCTTTTCATGCGTGAGCATAACAGGTTTGCCGAAGAAATTGCCTCGCAGAACCCCGATTTGTCCGGTGAGGAAATCTACCAGCGAACAAGACGGATAATCGGAGCCCAAATACAGGCGATTACCTATAATGAATTTCTGCCCCGACTGCTGGGACCCGACGCTCTCCCTCCTTACTCTGGTTATGATGATTCAACTCCCTCAGGCATTGCGAATGTATTCACCTCCGCCGCCTTCCGGGTAGGGCACACTTTCCTTGATCCGGAAATTCCACTTGTCGACGCACAGGGCAATGAGACCCGGGCGGTGGCACTGAAAGATGCTTTTTTCAAACCGGAGATAGTTGAGGACGAGGGTATCGACTCGATACTCAGAGGTTTTGCTACCAGCAAGCACCAGAGAGTGGATGCTTTCATCGTTGATGACGTCCGAAACTTCCTGTTCATAGACATATTCCCGACTGGAGCACCGTCGCTTCAGGGTCTTGATCTTGTAACCCTCAACATTCACCGCGGCAGGGATCACGGGCTGCCGAGCTACAACGACATGCGTGAAGAGCTTGGACTTGAGCGGAAGGAAAGTTTCTCCTACATAACTTCCGACCCGGATGTAGAGAGAAGGCTTCGCGAGGCCTATGGAACCAGTGAAGATGGTACGGACAATACGGACAACATGGATATCTGGAGTGCGGGAATTGTCGAAGATCGTTATGGTAAATCCATGCTCGGCGAGCTTTTTCACACGATCATATCCCACCAGTTCAGGGTATTGCGCGATGGCGACCGTTTCTGGTACCAGCGCACTTTGTCGCCGGAGGAACTAAAAGAAGTGCGGGAAACGAAGCTTGCCGACATTATCCGCAGGAACACGGAAATCGGAGAAGAAATCGGCGATGACGTTTTTGTTATCGAGTAAGGGCATACAAGGATGAACATCCCGGGAAAGGTTCCCGCCTTGCGGTAACGTCCCCTGCAAACAGGCATTTTCTTCTCAATTGAGCAAGACTGAATGGCGACCTCGCTTGGTTTTTCTCAGCCTTTTAATTATCATTACTCTCGGTATTTTGTCCCATGGAAATCCTTGTCGTAAATGGTCCGAATCTCAATATGCTGGGCAAGAGGGAACCTGAGATTTACGGAAGTCTTACCCTCTCTGAGATTGAATCTTTTCTTTCTTCGAAAACCGATTCTGTGGGCGGAGATGTCGGACTTTGCTTCTTCCAGTCGAATTCAGAGGGGGAGATAGTCACCGCCATACAGGATGCCTACGGGAAGTTCGACGGAATAGTCATAAACCCCGGTGCCTATACACATACAAGTGTAGCCATAAGGGACGCCATACTCTCAACCGGAATGCCTGTTGTGGAAGTTCATATTTCCAACATATACAAAAGGGAGGACTTCAGGCAGAAATCGTTTGTCTCGGGAGTATCGCTCGGCGTGGTATCGGGTTTCGGGGCGCACAGTTATTACCTCGGGCTTTTGGGACTGGCTGAGCACCTGAGAAAAGAAAGCGTCTCTTCCTGAACTCTTCTCCGCGGAATTCTTATGAATAAAAGAAAATGGGTAGTGGCAAAACCGGCTAAGGGGCCGGTTGAGAGGATTTCGGCAAAGCTCGGCATCCTGCCGATAACCGCGGGACTTCTGGTAAATAGGGGAATAAATTCCGCTCAAGACGCCGAGGCGTTTCTTTCCGCGTCCCTCTCGGACCTGCCTTCCCCCTTCCTGATGAAAGGCATGGAGGAGGCGGTGGCGCGCCTTTGCAGGTGCGTTTACGAAAAGGAAAAAATCGCCGTTTACGGAGACTACGATGTTGACGGCGTCACGGCTACCTCTCTTCTGACGGGTTTTCTGAGAGCCCTCGGCTGCGACGTTACCTACTATATTCCCGACAGGTTCAAAGAGGGTTACGGAGTGAACTCCAAGGCGCTTCGCGATCTTAAGGAGAGGCAGGTAAACCTCGTAATCTCGGTTGACTGCGGAATCACGGCGGTGGATGAAGTGGCGCAGGCGCGCGCGCTGGGAATGGATTTCATAGTTACGGATCATCACAACTTCTGTGGCCAGTTGCCCGAGGCTGTCGCCGTTCTCAATCCCCGTCAGGCGGACTGCAGGTACCCGGGAAAAGAGGTTTCGGGCGTCGGAGTAGCGTTTAACCTCGCTCTGGCCCTTAGAAGAACCCTGAGGGAGGATGGATTCTTCGAGACCGTCGAGGAACCTAACATGGGAGATTTTCTAGATCTTGTTTCGCTTGGGACCGTCTCTGACCGCGTACCGGTGGGGAATGTGAACAGAGTCATGCTGAAAGAAGGTCTTAAAAGAATGCGGAGTCCCAAGCGTCTGGGCCTGTGGGCCCTTAAAGAGGTAAGCGGCATAAGCGACGGCATAGAGGTATTTGATCTCGGCTTTCGTCTCGGTCCCAGGATAAATGCGGTGGGGAGGCTTGATTCCGCGGACAAGGCGGTTGAGCTTCTTCTTGCCGACAGCGAAGAGGACGCTTTCTTGCTCGCGGAATTTCTTGACAAACGCAACTCCGAGCGTCGCGGTATTGAAGAAAGAATACTGAACGACGCGACCCGGATGGTTGAGTCGGTTCCCGAGTACTCAAATAGCAATTCCCTTGTTCTTTCGTCTCGCGAATGGCACAGGGGAGTCGTAGGTATCGTGGCTTCTTCCTTGGCCGGATCTTACGGAAAACCCGCTTTTCTCATCTCGGTAGACGAAAAGGGCGTGGGCAGAGGAAGCGGGAGGTCCTTCGGAGGAATCAACATATTTTCCGTTCTCTCAAAGTGCAGAGATCTTCTCGTTGAGTTCGGCGGACACGCCTACGCGGCAGGAGTGACGATTCTTGAGGAGAAGGTCGATCTTTTCAGGGAGCGATTTTTAGAAGAACTTGAAAAAAGCGGCCAGAAACCTGAGAGCAAGCTTAATATAGACTCAGAAATAAGCCTTGCTTCCATAGATGACACCCTTGTTTCTGAGATTGAAAGCCTATCGCCTTTCGGAGAGGGAAATCCCGAACCCCTTTTTCTCTCGAAGGCCGTTTCTGTGGTGAGTCAGAACCTGCTTAAGAACCAGCATGTCATGTTCAGAGTGAAAAAAAACGGTCCTGTGTTCAGCTGCATCTGGTTTTACGCTTCCCAAAAACGCCTCCCCGAAAAAATGGACCTGGTCTTTTCTCTGCGCTTTAATGTCCGAAGCGGGGAGAGGGAGCCCCGCCTTTTCATAAAAGATGCAAGGGAGGCTCTCCAGTGAACCTCAGGATCCAGACTTTTTTATGGGTCTATGTTTTCGGATAACTGTTGTTATAATGTTATGAGCACGTAGCATATAACGGAGGTATGTTTATGAGAGTTAGGCGGCAGTTGCCCAAACTTAATATTTTTTACCCGATAATTTTTATCCTGCTGTTTTTTCTGGTGACGGGGGTTTTCGTGATAGTGGAAAGCGGACATGTTGGTGTCGTGCGGACCCTTGGCGCCGTCCAGCCCAAGGCGCTTCCCGAAGGATTCCATATGAAAAAACCTTTCATGGATAAGGTTGAACAGATCGATATCCGTCTTACCGCGGCGAGTGCCAAGGCTGTTTCTGCTTCCAAGGATCTTCAGACGGTACAGACTCAAGTTACTCTCCAGTATTCCATTACGGGAGAACTTGCTCCCGTTATATTTCAGAAGATAGGGAAAAGAAATACTGTGTCGCTGACGCTCATAGAACCCGCGATACAGGAATCCGTAAAGGCCATTACGGCCAAGTACACCGCCGAGCAGTTGGTTACCAAGAGGGCCGAGGTAAAAGTCGAGATACAGGAGGCCATAAACAATTTCATATCAATTACTCTGGACGAGAAGGGGATTTCTCCCAATGCTCTTAGAATAGCCAACATCGCCATAACGGACTTTGATTTCTCGGATGAGTTCAACAAGGCGATTGAACTCAAGGTAAAGGCGGAGCAGGAAGCGCTTCAGGCCAAAAACGAGAAAATAAGAAGAGTAACTCAGGCTGAAGCCGCCGCGGAGGAGAAAAAGCTCGCCGCAAGCGCCCAGGCTTTCGAGATAGAAGTGGCTTCCAAGGCAAGAGCCGCGGCGATCGAGAGAGAAGCCAAGGCGCTTCGGAACAACCCGCAGATTATTCAACTTCGAATAGCGGAGAAGTGGGACGGCACCCTTCCCAGATTCTCGGGTGGCGACGCTGTACCCCTGCTAAACTTGGATTCTCTTCTGAAAGAAGAGTAATCCAGGGAGACACCATATGTATCCGGTACTCTTAGATCTCGGCGGAGGTCTGGTCATCTATTCGTATTCGGTATTTCTCGCGCTCGCATATCTGGTTGGTTACTGGGTGGTTTCCGCGGATGTAAGCCGCAGGAAAATGGACCCGACACTTCCTTCTACTCTCCTGCTTGCGTGCTTTATCGCCGGGCTTGTGGGAGCCAAGATCCTTTTTCTTTACCAGAACGTCACTTTGACCGAATTTCTTGCTAACCCGGCGCGCTATTTCGCCTCGGGGTACGCTTCGGTAGGAGGTCTGGTCGGGGTATTTTGTGCCCTGTGGATTGTTTCAAGCCTTAAAAAAACGGATTTCCAAGTGCTTCTCGATATAGTATGCCCCGCACTTATCCTTGGTCACGGGGTCGGAAGGATAGGATGTTTTCTCAACGGCTGCGATTACGGAACCGTGTGCTCCTTGCCTTGGGCAGTTTCTTTTTCCGAGAGAGTCGTCAGTGTCCATCCCACGCAGATCTACGATACCTTGTTTATGGCCTTGCTTTTTGCCTTTCTCTGGAAAATCAGAACCCAAAACCATCCCACGGGTTTTGTCTCGGCAGTGGGGTTCGTGATTCTCGGCACCCAAAGATTTCTGATCGAGTTTATAAGGGAGACTACTCCGAGCTTTATAGGGGGTCTTTCCCAGGCGCAGCTTGTGGCCTTGCTGTTAGTGGTTGTTTTCGGGATAAGGCTGTTCCAGCTCTCAGGTGGCGTCTTGGTGGAGCGTGCGCGGGGTTAATTTGCTGCTATGCGGAGAATTCTGATAATAGGTCTGGGGCAGGTTGGAAATTTCCTCTCAAAGGAGCTTTCCAAGAGCCAGGAAGTTGTGGTTATTGAGAAAGACGCGGAACTCATAGCCAAGGCCAAGGAAACCCAGGATGTCTTGGCAATTGAGGGAACCGGGGACGATCCCGCTGTCCTGAGACAGGCGGAGATAGAAAAGGCCGATGTAGTTCTTGCGGTTACCGGAGATTACAGAACGAATATACTTGCCTCGTTTATCGCCCATGCCTCGGGGGTCAAGAAGATCGTTGCCGAGGTAAAAAACGCGAAGTATGCCGAGTACCAGAGAGTCATAGAAGACTCGAACATCTCGCTAATAAGCTCAAGCAGTATAATCTCGGAGAAGATAAGCGCGCTTATAAGCGCTCCTTTCGCGGGGAGGGTGGAGTTTTTCGCAAGCGGACAGATAGAGCTTCTCAAACTCCGGGTGGATGAAGGGGTGCCCATAATAAACGAGAAGCTGAAAAATTTCGTTAGCAGTCCAAGGAACTGGACTTTCGTCGGGTTGCAGAGGGATCACAAGATAACTATTCCGCGGGGAGATACGGAACTTCGCCCGGGAGATTTTGTATTTGCTCTTGGGGTTCCTTCGGCACTTGAGAAGCTTAAAAAGCTTTTTAACCTGAAAATCCAGAAGGTCCACTCCGTTATCATAGTCGGCGCGGGCAGGGTGGGGTGCGAAGTGGCTTCCGCACTTCACGCTAATGGACTTTCCGTAAGACTCATTGAGAGCGATCATGAAAGGGCCAGGGCTGCGGCCGAGGAGCTTGTCGGAGTGATGGTATTTGAAGGTGACGGAACCGATCTCGAGATACTTAAAGAAGCCGGAGTTGAAAAAAGCGATTACCTGCTTGCGCTTACCGGCGACGATGAAAACAATGTTCTCAGCGCGCTTCTCGCGAAAAATCTCGGCATTGATCGATGCACCGTACTTTATTCGAATCCCGATTACGTGGAAGTGCTCGAAGCTATCGGTATCGACAGGGCCATAAGCGCGAACATGGCTGTGGCGAATGGTATCCTGAACTCGCTTCATCTCGGTGGAGAGGCTAACATAGCGCTTCTTTACGAGGGAGCGGGAGAGATTCTCGAGTTTGATGTAACCGAGCATACTAAGATTCTCGGGATACCCCTTTCTGAGTGCAAAATGCCGCACGATTCGGTCATAGGCGTTTGCATAAGGGACGGGAAGCCGATATTCCCCGGCGGGGATTTCGCCGCGCAGGTCGGGGACCGTCTGGTGGTGTTCTTCCTGCCGACCGCCGTGCAAAAGGTTGAAGAGATACTGGTTTCGTGAACGTTAGGTTCTGTTTTCAGATCACGGGAAAGTTCGTGATGTATCTCGGGCTGCTGATGCTCGTGCCGGCTGTCTGCACGCTTTTTTACCCGGAGGACGATCTCTCTGCTTTCCTGATCTCAGCGCTTATAACATCACTTGCTGGTCTTGCGCTTATGGTTATTTGCCGCATTCCTGAAACTCCGACTGAAATACGAAGAAGAGAAGGTTTTTTGATTGCGGCGCTTTGCTGGATTTTTGCAAGCATTTTCGGCGCCATTCCTTATTATGTTTACGGGGTGTTCGCCAGCCCGGTCGACGCGCTTTTCGAATCGACCGCGGGTTTTACAACCACAGGAGCCACCGCGCTTGTGTCCATTGAGTGGCTTCCCAAGGGAATTCTTTTCTGGAGGAACTTTACTCAGTGGCTTGGCGGCATGGGAATAATAGTTCTGGGAATCGCGATTTTCCCCAGACTTTTTGTCGGCGGGGCGCAGCTAATGGGGCTTGAGACCACGGGACCGACTACTGAGAAGTTCGCTCCCAAAATAGCCGAGACGGCCAAGAAACTCTGGATTGTATACATTGCCCTTACTGCCGTGTTGACGGTGCTTCTCATTTTCGGCGGAATGAGTTTTTTCGAAGCTCTGACGCATTCTTTCAGCACCCTCTCGACCGGGGGTTTTTCCTGTAGGGATGCAAGCATAGGGGCTTATGACAGCGGCTACATACAAGGGCTGATTACGCTTTTCATGTTCCTAGGCGGAACTAGCTTCCTACTTCATTTCTACTTTTTTACCGGGAGACCGGGGAAGCTTCTGAGGAACTCCGAGTTTCGGTTCTATCTCTTCTTTGTAATTGCCGCGACGATGTTCATTGCTCTAGAGCTCATCCAGACCGGTGTTTACGGAACCTTCTCCGAGTCCCTGCGCTACGCTTCTTTCCAGGTGGTTTCAATTATCACCACAACCGGATTTACCACCACGGATTTTGACGCATGGCCGGCTTTCGTGAAATGGGTGATTTTCATGCTGATGTTCTTCGGCGCGTGCGCGGGGTCGACTTCCGGGTCGGTAAAGGGGCTGAGAATTATGGTGCTTTTCAAAAAAGCACATAGAGAGATACGAAGACTCGTTTATCCGAATGTGGTTTCTCCAATAACCATAGGGGGAAAGACAATAAACGAGAAGGCGGTCGCAAGCATAACAAGCTTCTTTATCCTTTACATTCTTCTTTGCGGCTTCATTGCTTTTGTGGTTCTTATGCTTGAGGACATATCTTTGGAATCTGCCGTCTCGGCTGCGGCTGCTTCCATAACCAACGTTGGCCCTGCTTTTGATGAGGTTGGTCCGGCAAATCATTATGCCCACCTTGGGTCGCCTACGAAAATCATTTTATCGCTGGCAATGATCATAGGAAGACTTGAACTCTACACGGTTCTGGTGCTACTTATGCCGTCTTTCTGGAAGAGGTAGAGAAAGTTGCATCCAGCTTAACGGAATAGTTTCTCGGTTAGTAACCATACAAAGACAATGCTTTTATTAACTAGGAAGAATTTTTTCATTCCCCTAAATTAGATCAAGAAAGAATAGATAAGTTCCTTTTGAAAATTGGCAAAACTGAATGTAATCTAGTAAGCATTAGATGCTAATATTGCATTCTTTCCTTCCCCGCCTCCGGCGGGTATTTGTTTTTTACGGTATCGGTTTTCGGAAAACATGAAGATTATTGTTGATCCCAAGCAGCCTCTGGATTTCGAGACCTCGGCGGGCATTGGAAATTTTGACGGCATTCATCTCGGACACAAAGAGATAATAGAGGCTGCAAAACTCCGTTCGCGGGAAAATTCAACACGTTCCTGCGTAATTACATTCAATCCCCATCCGCAGAAAGTTCTCGGCAGAAAGGAACTTTCTCTCATCTTCCCGTTAGGGTGGAGGTTCGAGATGCTTGAGGCTACTGGGATTGATGCGGTTATCTGTCTTAACTTCACCCGTGAGCTCTCAAAGGTAAGCGCGGAGAATTTCATAAAAGATATCCTCCTTGAGCGTCTCAGGATAAAGGACATAGTAGTGGGTCCGGGATTTTCTTTCGGACACAAAAGAAAGGGGAATGTCGATCTCCTCCGTTCCATGGGAGAAACCTATGGCTTTAATACGGTAGTTGCAGAAGTGGCTCGGGTAGATGATCAGGTGGTAAGCAGCAGCGCTATAAGGAACCTTGTAAAAGACGGGGAAATCAGCGAGGCGAACCGGTTTTTCGGTTACGATTACTACATAGAGGGCGTCGTAGTGGAAGGTGAGAGAAGAGGCAGAAAACTGGGTTTTCCTACGATTAACATTGAGACCAAATGGGAGATTCTTCCCAAGCCGGGGGTTTACGCCACCTACATCAGGCTTCCCGACGGCTTCCACGAAAGTATCACCAACATAGGGA
>JAPPAR010000026.1 GCA_026705445.1 Candidatus Dadabacteria bacterium | reverse complement strand
ATTCAACCTACAGGTTATTTTGTTCCTCGCGAAGCAGCCGTTTAGGTGGATTTTCCGCGGAAAGCGGGACTAGCGGCGGTTTTTTCGGGGATAAGGAATTCCCTATGCCAACGTGCTTCAAGTGCCTTGCTGGTTGCGTTTTTTTCCTTGTCAGCAATACATGAAGATTGGACGAACAAGATTGAATTATCGGTTTTCATAAGGACTTTTTTTCCTGGAGAAACTTAAGGCCGGAGGAATCTAGGTGATCGCAAAGAACTTCAAGTGGTTGACGAAAGAAGGGGAGCTTGGAGAATACGGACTTTGCGGTCGGTGCTGGCATCGTCTGAGAGCAGGAACATTCAGGGCGTCTGGCTTTTTCTCCCGTCTGAATTTCACTTTTCGCGCCGCGGGACTGTCTCTGCTTGCATGCGCCGTGCTGCTTTCGGCGGGCGGTTGCGGTGGGGGTGCGGAAGAGGATATGCCTCCCTTTACAGAAGACCCTCCCCCTGTTGGTCCTGCCTCGCCCGCAAGGCCAAATCCCGTTGAACTTGAATTCCGTGAGACGCATCTCGGGCCTCCGGACATGCCGGATGGCGAAGACTATAAAGATGATGAATTCATGGCTCATTGGGGATTGATCGCCATCTACGCCGATGAGGCCTACGGCCGGGGGTATTTTGGTCAGGGAGTGACCATTGCGGTGGCGGATGACGGTATGGACCTAACTCATCCGGACTTGGCCTTAGACGGCAAGATCAAGGCGCCGTGGCATATTCGCAACCGGAATAATATGGTGAGTGAAGCCTATAGAGAGGGAGTGCACGGCACCTATGTGGCTATGATTGCGGCAGGGGCAAGGGGCAATACGGACGGGAATTTTGAGATAACCGTTGACGATGGCGCGCGAATACCTACCAGGAACATTCACGGAGTTGCGCCGCGGGCTTCAGTCATGCCGATAGCAATGTCAGGTGGCGCAACTCCGGTAGAGGCAGTACGATACGCAGTTCGGAACGAAGCGCATATGCTGAATCTCAGTATAGGCATGTCTACTTTTTATTATGGGAAATACACGGGCAGAGAGGGTGTATGGCTCACCCAGTCTCTTCCCTTCTTCAGACCGCTTCTCAGCCTGGATCTGATCCAGGAATTTGCGGAGGTCGCCGGGGTAATTGAAAATCAGGACATTGTCCTTGTGTGGGCAGCCGGGAACGAAGGATGGAACTCTTATCGCAGAGACGCTGTTGTCAGCATGTGCGGGAAGAACTTCATTGACGAGGACGGATGTCTGCTGGGAGAGATGCATGTCTCCCAGCAGGAGTTCATGGAGAATTTCATGTGGATCTACGACGAGAACAGTCCTGATGACACCATTTCTTTCAAAGGCATGTGGGGAGAAGACTGCGGAGAAGATAACTGCGCAGAGTACAACTCCAGCGGAGAATGGAGGGAAGCCCCGTTGTTTGAGCCCGGATTGCTTGGAAAATGGATCGTGGCTGCCGCGTCGGATAGAAACGGCACGATCTCCTCGTTTTCCAACGGATGCGGTGCGGCCAGAAACTGGTGTCTGGTGGCGCCCGGAGAAGGCCTGACAATTAATCCCGGTGATTCGCATGGGCTTAGCGGTACGTCTTTTGCGGCTCCCATGGTGAGCGGGGCCCTTGCGGTGCTCAAGAGCCGGTTTCCCGATATGCCTATGGATGTTATACAGGCCATATTGCTCGTTTCCGCGGACCCGGTCGGAATTCGGGAAGACAATCACGAGGAACCGGACCCTGTCTATGGCTGGGGGCGACTGGACCTGAGAAGCGCCGTTATCAAGCAGGATGCCGTACGTCTTCCGTACTCCGTGCCCCGGACTGCCGGGGCGACGCGGGCAATTTCTCCGGGACACTACCGTCCCCCTCTGCTTCCCGCCTCCGTTCAGACGCACACAGGCAGTCAGAACCGCGGCCTGCGGCAGGGACAGTGCGTGTCTCCATATGAGATTATCCGGCGATACCAGAATCGAAACGGAAGACCTCGACAAATGATTGACAGAAGCGGAACCTGAGAAGTTCCTCAATAGTTCTCAAGCTTGGAAACCAGGGAATTCAGCCACGGCCGTAAAGGTCTGCGGGCAATATTTCTTATCCGCCGACGAACGGATCGGGAATATCGGGATGCCAGCGCGCGAAATGGTTTTTATGCGCCTCCGTATAGGCTCCGGGCGGGTAGTACTTGTCGTAGAAATCCAGGTCAAGATGATGGGCCTGCACCATGAACCGAAGGAACATGGGGTCGGAGAAAGCCGGGAACCTTCCGTATGTATCGTAGACGTAATTGCAGATATCCTTTACAACCTGTATTTCGTCTCTGCTGGGTCTTTCAACCTCCGCGAGCACGCCAGTCGGATCCTTGTAGGGAAGCTTGTGCGATTCCCAGTTCGTCCATTTCATGTCGTTAAACGCTTCCACTGCTTCTCCCATGTCCTTGTAGTACGGCGGGCAGAACGCCTGAAACAGGTCGTCCCGGCCCACGGCGACCGGGTTGGGATTTCCCGTGTCGCCCTGTATCTTCGGAGTTGCGAACCGGAAACCCAGCCCCCTGTGAAAAGGTGTTCCTCCGAGCATGAACATGCTCGCGAATCCGCTGAAAAGCCATCCTCCGAGACCCAAGGTCTGGAGTGTCAGGACCATGTTCTGCCCCATAAAGGCTTGTTCCGCGATGTAGCCGTTTGCGAAGCGAAGTTCCGCTTCAACAAGCGGCATTCTTTTTGACTTGTCAAGAAAGCCTTCCTCAAGCCAGTGCGCGGTTCCGGGTGGTCTCAGGCTGTGAAGCTCGTCGACGAAGTTAAACCTGTGGTCAGGCCTCATGTAGAAGAAGTAAAGGTTGATTATGCACGCAGAAAGATCCGTTACCGGCATGAACACCGTAGTTCCGGGCTTGTTCACGTTCCAGAGATTGTGGGCGGCGATTCCCGGGGGTTTTGACGGCAGGTCTGCTCTTCCGTCAGAAAGCTTGATCTTGGATTCGCGGAACAGCTCGAGTATCCGGTCCACTCTCTGGTGACGGGTCATTTTCTCTAGACCCTCAAAATCCTCGGCACGCCGATCATGCATCTTTATCATGTAGAGCCCCTCGTCATTCGTGTAGAAAAGCTCCGTTCTGTGCACGTCCCCTAGAGCGGGGATCGTCTTGCTCGTAAACTGCATCTCAAGGTCAAGACCCACGTGAGGGGGAAAGTCAGAGAGGTTTATGTTCTTTATGCCGAGGCCCGTCCACACCAGTATGGCTTCCTCAAGTTCTGACAAGGGAACCGGGTCGTGCTTCGATTTGTACTGTAGCGGTCCCTTTTCGATCTCCATTCCAAGGCCGAAGCGGCGGGACCTTCTCTGGAAAACGGCATCATAGAAACCGTGGTCTATGGCGTGATCAAGACCTTCTGGGTATTCGCTCATGAGTTTCTCCTTAAGTTAACTGTTACACCCTGCGGGAAGTGTCATTCCTGCTCCTCGGAATCGGATTGGGTCACAAGTTTCATGTATTCTCTTTCGGTAATTATCTCCAGAGGGCTCTCAACCCTGTCAAGAAACACCACTCCGTTTATGTGGTCGTATTCATGCTGGAACACTCTGGCCGTGAAATCCGAGAAATCTTCTTCAACTAGATTGTTGTCTCTGTCCCTGTAGACAGCGCGGATCGACTTGTATCTTGGTACAAGTGCCCGTATTCCGGGGATGCTCAAGCAGCCTTCCCAGCCTTTTTCCACCTCGTCTGATACCGAGACTATCTCGGGGTTGATTACCACCCTGACTTCTGTCTCGGGGGCATCGGGATACCGCGAGTTCAGGGATCCGGCGATTATGAAGATGCGGAGAGATTCAGATACCTGAGGAGCGGCGATTCCGACGCCGTTTGCCTCGGCGGCTGTAAGGATCATATCATCAATCAACTCCTGGGTCTCCGTGCCACTTATGTTTTCCACTCTCGGCGCCCTTTGCCTGAGTACGGGGTTTCCCAGTTCGGTTATTTCACGTTGGTTTGCCATGGTTTTACTGGTTGAAAATGGACTGCTGTTTCCGGCCTCCTCATATAGATTGCGGGCCGGTGCTTAAGATTCTATTATTATAAAACAAAAAGCCGGGAGGTTAAAGATAACTTCGTGTCGGGAATCGAACTTATAAAAAGGGCAGGAGAATTCGGGCAAAGGACCGCGGTTGAGGACCGGACGGGAAATTTCACTTACGCCGACTTGCTTCGTGTCTCGCGCTTTGCGGCGCTTAACCTTCTTGGCGACGAGAAAGATCTTGAGGAAAAAAGGGTTGCGTTTTTAGTTCCCCCAGGGTTCGATTACGTGGCGCTTAAGCTAGGCGTATGGATGGCGGGAGGAGTATCGGTTCCCTTGGGCACCGTTCATTCTCCGAGAGAGATAAATTACGTCATAGAGGACTCCTGCGCAGAGACGGTGGTTTTTCACCCGGACCTCGCTCAAAAACTCGAAGGGGTTTTATCCGATATTGACGTGCGGTTCCAGAAGCTTCCGGAAGTTTTCCAGCCAGCCCGAGGAGAACTTCCCGGGATTTCCGAAGAGAGAAGGGCAATGATCATATACACAAGCGGCACTACCTCTAAACCCAAGGGAGTAGTCTCAACTCATCTCGGCATAAAAGCCCAGATAAACAGCATGACGGAGGCGTGGGAGTGGACCCCTGAAGATTCGATACTCAACGCCCTGCCTCTTCACCATCTCCATGGGATACTGAATGTCGTTCTCTGCTGCCTGTGGTCCGGTGCCAGATGCGTGATGATGGACGGGTTCAATGCGCAGCGAGTATGGAAGAGGTTTGAAAAGAAAGACCTGACCCTCTTTATGGCCGTTCCCACTATTTACTCCAAACTGATAGATCTCTGGGATGATTTTTCCGTTGCGGAGAGAAGACGCATGAGAAATTGTCTTTCGGGCTTTCGTCTCATGGTTTCCGGCTCCGCGGCTCTTCCCGTGTCCGTTCTTGAAAAATGGAAAGAGATAAGCGGGCAGGTGCTTCTTGAGAGATATGGAATGACCGAGATAGGAATGGCTCTTTCGAATCCTTACAGAGGCGAAAGGCTGCCGGGATGCGTGGGCTTTGCAATGCCTGGGGTCGAGGTGGGAATTTTCGACGAGAACGACAGGCTGGTGGGTGTTGAAGGGCAGGGGGAAATCAGGGTAAGGGGAGAAGGCGTGTTTCTTGAATACTGGAGAAAACCGCGGGAGACGGAAAGTGCCTTTTGTGACGGATGGTTCAAAACCGGAGATATCGCATTTTTAGAGCGCGGAGGTTCCTACAGGATACTCGGGCGGGAATCCGTGGACATAATAAAGTCAGGTGGATACAAGATATCCGCCCTCGAGATCGAGGAAGTGCTGATGGAGCATCCGCTTATCAGGGAGTGTGCGGTGGTAGGGGTCGCCGACCCGAGCTGGGGAGAGAGGATAGGGGCGGCTCTCGTGTTAAGTGAGGGTGCCTCGATTGACCTTGAGGAGCTTCGCGGCTGGGCTTCCGACAAACTTGCCTGGTACAAGCTTCCGACCCGGCTTCTGCTGCTTTCCTCGCTCCCGAGAAACTCAATGGGAAAGGTAATCAAAAACCGCATTAAGCGGTCTTTTCAAAATAGTTTATAATGGGAATTATATGCTTGGTTACCCGCAGGATAGCCTCGTATCAATTTCACGGTTCGCAGGGACTGTGCTAATACCAGCACCCTCCCCGTGCAAGCGTTACCCAGCCGACTATAGGGATAAGAAGTAAAGAATACTTCTTGTTGATCTTCCGTATTTTTACCCCGCAAGAACTTGGTATAGTGAAGCTGGGAACGGTTCTTTTTCTGCTCTTCGGCTTCGGAAAGCCTTTTTTGCCTTCCATGGCCTCTCTAAGTGCGTCAGCAAAATACTTGAGCGTGTGCTTAACGGGGTTTGCGGGAAGTTCCCGCATCCACTCCGTTTTACGCCGGAGCCTAGTGAATTCCACCCCAAGGCTGAAATAACTGGTCTTCGGTTGTTCCCCCTTGCCGTTTTTGAAAGCCTGATAGTCGGCAAGATTCTTCTCCCGAAAATGGTTCCAGACATACCGGCAGGCTCCAGCTATCTGGAACATCTTACTTGCCTTAGCCTTAGTGGCAGGGAGAACGACAAACTCTACGGTGCGTATCTCTTTAGCCATTGCAATATATTATACCAATTGTCTTGTTGCTTGGGTAAATGAGTATATAATTCCCTTTATAATTTCTATAATACGAAGTCAGTCTTTTTTTTGGTTTTAAGGATAAAGCGGAGAGAAACATGAACCGGGCTGAGAATGCACCCATTTCCTCTAACGGCAGTGTCCGTTACGGTCCCGACATGAAAGTCCTTATCGTCGGTGCGGGTGTTGCGGGACTTACGCTCTGCGGGCTTCTCGAGCAGCGGGGCTTTCGTCCTACCCTTGTGGAGAGGGCTCCAAGGTTCGGGGATGTGGGATACGTGATAGTGGTCTGGCCCTCAGGCAGCAGGATACTCAAGGGACTCGGTCTTTACGAACTGCTCAGGGAGCGGGGCTGCGCTTTTACCGATTACAACATTTCCAACTACAGGGGCAAGGTTATAAACAGCTACACGATTGATTCCGTGGTTGAGAAGTACGGCCCTATAATAAGCATTTACCGTCCTGATCTGATAGACATACTCCTAGGGGCGGTAAGCGATGATTCGATCAGGATGGACACCACTGTTGTTTCCCTTGAGGACACTGGGGACGGAGTCGAGACGGTATTCAGCAACGGGACCACGGGAACCTATGACCTCGTTATAGGATGTGACGGGATAAGGTCAAGAGTTCGAAAAGAGGTCTTCGGCGACATACCGCTTCGCTACAGCGGCATGTCCGGGTGGGGCTTTTGGGTCAACCTGGACTTCTGCAAAAGCGAAGGGATCATAGAGTACTGGGGGAAGGGGAAGTTTCTCGGGATGTGGCCGACACGCGGACGTCTTGCCATTTTCACTAGCGTGAGGAGAGAATCCGGCGTTCAGGACAGCGTTGATACGAGAATAGATAGCATCCGTCGGAGTTTCGCCGAGTTCGGAGGCGTAGTGCCGGAAATCCTGCGCAGTCTTGATGATCCCCGCAATATTTACTATGACGAGTACAACGACCTCAGAATGAATAGCTGGTCGCGAGGAAGAGTGGTGCTTGTCGGAGATTCGGTTCACGCGATACTGCCGAACGCCGGCGCTGGCGTATCAATGGCGATGGAATCGGCGGCCGTTTTGGCCGAGGAACTTTGCAGAACCGATTCAGTGAACCTTGCTCACGCCTTCTGGCAGTATGAGTCAAGAAGAAAGGGAAGGGTGAACAAAGTTCAGAACCAGTCAAGGATCATGGGGAAATTCATATACACCGAAAGCGGTGTTCTCTCGTCTATTCGTGATTATATTGTGAGGGTATATTCGAGTAGACAGCTTTTCAGGTACTGGGACAGCATGCTGAAAGATCCCCTTTGAGATCAGTGTTCCCGGTTTAAAAATTTTTTGATTCCGGAGCGTAACTTTAATGAAATCATTCAAACATCTGCTTTTTTTCTTCGTCTTGACGGCGATTCTCTCGTTTCCTCTATCAGAAGCCCTTTCCCATGATTTCTCCGAGTCCATCTCGGCTACGGTAAAGCGTCTTACCCCTTCGGTCGTTAATATAAGCACGACAAACGCAATAAAAACTTCGCCGTATCAGGATGAGTACTTCAAGAAATTTTTCGAAAAGTTTTTCTCCGACCAGATGCCGGGGAGGGAGTTCAGGAACAAGGGACTGGGTTCCGGCTTCATAATGAGTTCCGACGGCTACATAATTACTAACAACCATGTAGTGAGAAGAGCCGAGGAGATCGAGGTGATACTCGAAGGCGGCAAAAAATACACTGCCAAGATAGTCGGCACCGATCCCGTGACGGATCTTGCCCTGCTGAAAATCGATCCGGAAGAGCCTCTTCCCGCTGTGGAGATGGGCGATTCCTCTGCCCTTGCCATAGGAGACTCGGTGTTCGCCATCGGAAACCCTTTCGGCCTAGGTCACACGGTCACCGCCGGGATAGTCAGTGCGAAGGGAAGGGCTCTTGGAATCGGGCGGTACGACAACTTCATTCAGACCGACGCGGCTATTAACCCTGGAAACAGCGGTGGGCCGCTTTTTGACTATGAGGGCAAGGTGGTAGGCGTGAACACCGCGGTCATGGCCCGCGGCCAAGGCCTCGGTTTCGCCATACCGATAAACATGACGAAGACTGTCGTTGAGCATCTCAAGGTTCATGGAAAGGTCATCAGGGGTTGGCTTGGGATAATGATTCAGGACATAACCCCAGAAATTTCCGAGGCCCTCGGGATCAACCGCGACAAGGGAGGGCTCGTATCCGAGGTCAAGGAAAGAAGTCCGGCGGACAAGGCGGGCATCAGAAGGGGAGACGTTATTGTTTCCGTGGGGAGCGAGAAAATTCCGGACGCCGCTACGCTTGCAAGGAAACTGGCGCTTACCAAGCCCGGGGTTGATACGAAATTCGTGGTGCTTCGAGACGGGAAGGAGAAGATCTTTACCATAAAGCTTATCGAACATCCCGAGAACGAAAAAATCGAGGAATCCCCCGACAAGCTGAAAGCCGAAGAGGAACTCGGCATTGAAGTGAGCGAGATAACCGAGCAACTCAGAAACCGGTTCCAGATCAAGGCCTCGGGCGGAGTCATTATCGCAAGAGTTGCACGCGGGAGCCTTGCCTCCGAAGCAGGGTTTCTCCCGGGCGATGTTATAGTGGAGGTAAACGGAGATGCCGTTGGCGGACTCGATGACTACCATGGAGCGCTTGAGAAGCACGGTTCTAATGGAACCCTGCTTTTTCTTATCGAACGCAAGGGAAGGACAATATATCTTGGCGTAAAGATGGGGCGCGAGTGATGATAGAGGAAAAACTCGCAGAACTTGGAATAGAGCTTGCAGAGGAAGTTCCGGCCTTGGGAAGCTACGTTCCCGCTACAGTGTCGGGCAATCTGATTTTTGTATCAGGTCAGCTTCCCGTCGAAAAAGGAAGGCTTCTTTTCATGGGCAAGGTGGGAACCGATCTTACGGTTGAAGATGGCTACGAAGCGGCCAGGCTCGCGGCGATAAACGGCCTTTCCGTGATCAGTCATATCTTGGAAGATCTTCGCCAGCTAAGCAGGGTCGTGAAAGTGACGGGTTACGTGGCAAGCGCCCCCGGGTTTACGGAACAGCACAAGGTGGTTAACGGCGCCTCAGAGTTTTTCTCCGACATACTCTCTGAGAACGGACGCCACGCGAGGGTTGCGGTGGGGGTTCCCGCACTTCCGATGGATTCCCCGGTGGAAATTGAAATCATAGCCGAGTTCTCACCCGGCTATGATTTCTGAGAAACAGGGGGTTTTGCCCTGATGTTCCACGTATACCTTTATTCAGACAGTCCCTCGCAATCGCTTGTCATGCGGGGCGTGACGGATTTTCTCACGGATCTGGGTCTCTCGGTTGAGTTTCGCGGGGACTTCCTGAGCTATCTCTCGCTTGCGGCCGAGGAGGTGGCTGAACTTGAATCCTTTCTCTCAAGAGCTAGGGTTTTTGACATTGAAACGCCTGTTGACTTCTTCGAAACTCATCTGCCGTCCGAACCGTTTGAAAAGGAGCTTTATGACGGTTTCTGGGTTCAGAGAATATTCTCGAGATTTTTTCTTAGGAAGCATCCCGGCGAACTTGCGAAATCGGGTTTTCACGCGGTTATCACGGGCAGGCTGCTTGGTACCTACGGATCCCGGAGATACCACGCGAGAGTTATAATTTCGGGATTTCCGTCCTTTATTTCAACCTCGGGACTTGTGGACGGTCCGGCAAGGCCTAGGGAGTATTATTTTCTAAAGGCGGAGTTTATCCGCTCGGGAAAGGATCTCTCAGAGCTTGACGAGGCGTTTCGGGGAAAGTTCGTTGATTACGAAGACGAGAGGATAACTAAGATAACAGGCCCCTACATACTTCAGCCTCTTCTGTACCATTTCTCCGGGAAGGAATTCTGCCAAAACGGCAGATGCGCACTTTTTAACTCCCACTGGCAGAAAGAAGTTCTCGATATACAGCACTCGGGCTTTTTATGCACCGAGTGCGAGAGCGAAATAAGGAAAATAGGAAAAAGGCGGTAGAAGCTGCGCCCCGCTACGCTGTAATGAACAGGAAACCGTCCCGGTTTCTAATCCATTTCATCAAGTATGTTTATAGCCACTTGGGCTACCTTTTTCCCGGAAAGCAGCATACCGCCGAAAGTGGGCCCCATCCTCGGAAGCCCGAAGGTGGTGTTAACCGCCATTCCGCACGCGAGCAGGCCGGGATGTACTTCTCCAGTGTATTCAACGAGTGCTTCTTCCGATTTCTCGACCCACATCGATCCGTGACCCGGAAGCTTTCTGTAAAGGCCCTGCTGAGAGAGTCTGGAAACGCAGTAGGCGTCGTGCCCTGTGGCATCTATTACCAGTTTTGATTCTATTGCTACGGGGTCAAGGCAAGTTATTTCCTTGGGCATGTTTGCGATGGGTGTCCAGTTGATCACTATCCCCGCGACTCTTCCGTTTTCCCTGTAAACCAGATCGTCAAACAGCGTCATGTTCCTCACTTTCGCACCGGCTTCACACGCCGTCGCTATCAGCTTCGAACAGGCGTAAGGACCGTCGGCGACGAAAAGTCCTTCTGTGACCTCTTCATACGGCACTTCAATCTCGTCAAGAACTGTTTGCCCCGGGGCGCGTACGGTGACCTTGTTCATCAGGTATCCGCCGATCCAGAACCCTCCTCCCAGGTAATTCATTCTTTCAACGAGCAGAACCTTGTACTTTCTTTTCGCTATGTCCTTTGCCGCTACGAGCCCGCTTGGCCCCGCACCGACGATTATGACGTCGCTTGTAATGTATTCGCTGAATTCATCCGAGAATCCTTCAACGATGGCCCTGGTGACCTCTTTTTCTCCTATCGGCGCGAACTGGGGGGTTTTTAAACTGTCTGACATGTGATTTTCCTCCGGAAAATGTCAATAAGGTTCTGCTTTTTACTCCTGTTCTTCTTCCTTCACGACGTTCACTGTTACCTGCTGTGTTACGTCCGTGTGGAGTTTAAGTGCAACTGTGTATGTTCCAAGTTCCTTTAAAGTTCCGTCAAGCAGTATGTCCCTTCTTGAGATCTCGAATCCTTTTTCCTCGAGTGCGTCGGAAATGTTCTGCGAGGTAACTGACCCGAACAACCTATCTCCTTCCCCGGCTTTGGCGGATATGGAGATTTCAAGACCTTCGAGTTTTTCGGCAAGCGCTTTGGCATTCTCAAGGATTTCGGTTTTGCGCAGTCTTATGGCTTCTATCTTGCTTCTCCAAGCCTTAAGGTTCGATTCGGTTGCCTTTACAGCGAGCTTGCGGGGAAAAAGATAGTTTCTCGCCATCCCGTTTTTCACTTCTTTTACGTCTCCGACGACTCCTACGTTTTCCACATCGGAAATCAGAATTACTTTCATTGTTTACCTCCGCGCATCGGTTAAGCGGTATCCGGGAATCACTTGTGGGTTACCGTATACGGCAAAAGCGCCATGAAGCGGGCTCTCTTTATAGCAATCGCCACCTTTCTCTGCTCCTGCCTGGAGAGCCCTGTGTTTCTCCTAGGCAGTATTTTTTTTCTCTCAGTTATGAACTGCGAGAGAAGCTCCGTGTCCTTGTAATCTATCTGCTTGCCTTCCTTGGCAAGATCTCTGGGTTTCTTTCTGCGCGAGTAAAACCTTCTTCCCCCTCCCCCTCCCATTGGTCTTCTGCTCATGACTGGTCGCCTCCTTGGGTCTTTTCTTCGTCTCCCTGGGGCTGTTCTACATCTCCTTGGGACGGTTCTTCGCTTTCCTGAACCTGTTCAGCAGCTTCCTGTGGCTGTTCTTCGCTTTCCTGAACCTGTTCAGCAGCTTCTTGTGGAGGCTCGCCGTTGCCTTCGGCCTGGCTTTCAGACTCCGAGGAGGGGGACTGAAAAGCGCTCTGATCCTCTTGCTCGGATGGTTTCGGAGGAACGTTCATCCCGCCGCCCGCAGTTTTCTGTTCCTCCTCGATGTACCTTACGGTCATGAACCGCAGAACATTGTTTTTCGAGAGGTTAAAATATCTTTCTATGTCCGTTACGGCCTTGGATTCAGCCGCGTAAACGGCTATGTAGTAGGTGCCTCTGGTGTAATTCTCTATTCTGTACGCAAGATCCCTTTCAGCCCATTTTTCGGATTTTATCATCTCCCCGCCGTTTCCGGCAACGCTCTGCTCGACCCTGTTCTGGATCGTAAGAAGATCTTCGGGGGATATGTCCGGCCTTACGAGATAAAGCGTTTCGTACTTCTTTGGCTCTATAGCCATCCTTACTGCCTCCTGTTTTGGTCTTAGGCTCCTGAACACCATCGCTTTGAAGTCAGGAGCAACAGAAAAAACTATTATACTGTTTTCGGGGACTGTGTAAATAAACGGGCTGGGGGGGCATGCCCCCCCAGCCCGCAGGTAAAGCGTCCGTTTTATATTATAAGAAGAGGAGCTACGACAAGCGATACTATGGACATCAGTTTGATCAGGATGTTCATGGCCGGCCCTGAGGTATCCTTAAACGGATCTCCTATAGTGTCCCCTACAACGGCGGCTTTGTGCGCCTCCGATCCTTTCCCCCCCAGATTACCTTCCTCTATGAATTTTTTCGCGTTATCCCATGCTCCGCCCGAGTTCGCCATCATAAGAGCGAGCATCACTCCCGCCACGACCGCTCCGGCGAGAAAACCTCCGAGGGCTTCCTCTCCGAGGGCAAAGCCTATTACGAGCGGCACCACTACGGCGGTAATGCCCGGCAGTATCATCTCTTTTAAGGAAGCGTCTGTGCTTATCTGCACGCACCTAGCGTAGTCCGGTGTGGCCTTTCCTTCAAGAAGTCCGGTTATTTCCCGAAACTGCCTTCTTACTTCCTCCACCATCTGCTGCGCCGACCTTCCCACGGAACCCATGGTCAGGGCGCCTATGAGAAACGGGATGGTTCCTCCCACAAGCATTCCCGCCACGACCTTGGGCTGGGTAATGTCGATAGAAGAGAGCCCGACGGCGTTTGTGTAGGCAGCGAAAAGCGCAAGGGCGGAAAGGGCCGCGGAACCGATAGCGAATCCTTTTCCTATGGCCGCGGTGGTGTTGCCGAGAGAGTCGAGCTTGTCCGTGATCTTTCTCACGTCCGCGCCGAGTTCCGACATCTCCGCGATACCGCCCGCGTTATCCGCGACCGGACCGTAGGCGTCAACCGACATCGTTATTCCTATGGTCGCAAGCATGCTGACCGCGGCTATTCCTATTCCGTAAAGCCCCGTGAGCCAGTAAGACAGGACTATCGCCACCGCGATTATAAGCACCGGGTAAGCCGTGCTGTACATTCCCACCGCGATTCCCTCGATTATGTTGGTTGCGACTCCCGTCTCGGAGGCGTTGGCTATTCTCTTGATCGGTGGCCCTGAGGTGAAATGCTCTGTGATCTTTCCGATCAGTATCCCCGCGACCAGACCCGCTATGGAAGTAAGCCATATGCTTACGTATCCCTGTGTTCCCATGGAGGGCAGGTTCTCCACCTGCGCGAGCCCGTAAAGTACCGCTAGTGAAATCGCGCAGTACACGACCGCGGCGAATATTGTGGATCTCTCAAGCACAGCGCTCGGTTCTCCTTCCCTGAGCCACCCTACCGCCTTGGACCCCACAAGCGAAGAGAGGCTTCCTACTACGATGAGTATCAGCGGGACCGACATCATGGCGAGCTGGTTTGTCGCCATGCTGGCTGCGATCACTACGGTAGCGATTACGGCTCCCACGTAGGATTCGAAAAGGTCGGCGCCCATTCCAGCCACGTCTCCGACATTATCTCCGACGTTATCGGCGATCGTAGCAGGATTCCTCGGATCGTCCTCAGGTATTCCGGCCTCAACCTTTCCGACAAGGTCGGCTCCGACGTCAGCGGCCTTGGTGAATATACCTCCGCCTATCCTTGCGAAAAGAGCTACGGTGCTGGCTCCCATTGCGAACCCGCCTATCATTCCTCCGAATTCCTTTAGGAACGCTGTGAAAAGGGTGCTGTCTTCGGGCTTTGTCTGAAGGTCGAGTCCCAGAAGAAAAACGACTGAGAGTCCCAGAAGACCCAGACCTGCGACCGAAAGCCCCATCACGTTTCCACCCCGAAAAGCCACCTCAAGGGCTTTTCCCTGTCCCTCGCTCGCTGCCGCCTGTGCTGTTCTCACGTTAGCCTTCGTGGCTGACTTCATGCCGAAAAATCCAGCTATAAGCGAACAGATCGCCCCGCCGAGATAAGCGGCCCCGGTTTCAATTCCAAGAAACACCGAGAGCAGAACGAAAACAATCGCGGCGAAAAGGCCGATTATTCTGTACTCCCTTTTCAAAAACACCATCGCTCCCTCGTGAATCGCAGAAGCGATCTGCTTCATTTTGTCGTTTCCTTCAGGAAGCTTGTCTATCCCCCTGTATACAAATAACGCGTATAGGAGCACGATAAGACCTACCACGATTCCCACAAGTCCTATATTGCCCGCCAGTACTTCACCCATACCCATTGGTAAATTCCTCCTAGTAGAGAATTGTTTTTTTTCAGTTCAGTCGACTGTTAAATTTGTTCATTGCCGAATCCACCCCGGCGCTTATTATCTCAAGTGTCGCCTCGACCGCGGTCTCGACCATCTCCGCCGCTGTGTCTCTCTCATTTGCAGCGAATGTGGAGAGAACGTGATCCCGACCCTCTTTTTTCCCCGAGGGTTTCCCTATGCCGATTCTCACCCTGCAGAATTCCCCGGAACCAAGGGACGATATTATCGATCTTATTCCGTTGTGCCCGGCCGAGCCTCCCCCCCTGTTCACCCTTATGTTTCCTAAGGGGAGATCAAGTTCATCGTAGACCACGATTATCTGCTCGACTGCTATCCTGTAGAATTCCTTCGCTTCGCGAAGCGCCTCACCGCTTGCGTTCATAAAGGTCTGGGGCTTTATTATGAACAGCTTCTCATCCGAATAGACTGCCTCCGCGCAGAGACTTCTGAATTTTTTCTTCCCGATCTTTACTCCTAGGCGCTCGGCCGCGCGCTCAGCCGCTCGGAAGCCTATGTTATGTCTCGTATTGTCGTAGGCGGAACCGGGATTTCCCAGGCCGGCAATCAGATATCGCATGGATTTGATGACTTATTCCTGGGTTTCTTCGGCTTCCTCTTGTTCCTCTTCCTCTTCTCCGGCCTGCACATCCTCCTCTGTCGAGCGCTGCACTATCACCTGGACGACTTTTTCGCTGCCGTCCCTAACCGGTTTTATTCCCTCGCCGAGTGAAAGACCTGCTATGTCCACGAAACCTCCTATGCCGAGAGAACTTACGTCTATTTCTATCAAATCAGGAATGTCGCCCGGCAGACATTCAAGGTCGATGGTTCTCATCAGTTTTTCTAGCATGCCCCCTCTTCTTTCCCCTTCGGACCTTCCTAGGGTGCTTACCGGAACTTTTACCCTGATGCTTTTTTTCATGTCGATAGCCAGAAAATCAAGGTGGATCACCCTGTTTTTAATGGGGTCTCTCTGGACTTCCTTCACCATCGAGAATCTTTTTGCGGGGGGCTCGGAACCGTCTATCTCAAGTTCCAGAACGGTGTTTATTCCGGCGTTGTTTGAAAGCGCCCGCTTAAGTTCATCGGGACGTACCACAAGCGGTACCGGGTCCTCTCCTTGGCCGTAAAGTATGGCCGGTATGTTCCCTTCCTTTCTTACTTCCCTGGCTCCGCTTTTGCCGATTCTTATTCTGGGTTTTACCCGAAGTGAACTCTGTACCATGGTTTTTCTCCTGGATTTCGTTTAAGTGAAAAGTGCGCTTATCGATTCTCCAAGCGCCGTTCTCCTTATGGCCTCGCCGATGAGGTCAGCGATACTGAGCACGGTGATTTTCGCACTTTCTTTCTGGTTTTCCTTCTGGGGAATGGTGTTTGTGATTATTACTTCATCAATGTCTGAGTTGTTTATCCTGTCTAGGGCAGGCCCTGACAGCACGCCGTGAGTGCAGCAGAGCGATACGCTTTTAGCTCCTTTCTCAAGGAGCACTTTGGCGGCTTCGGTGGCGGTTCCTGCCGTGTCCACCAGATCGTCAACTATTATCGCGTGCTTGTCTTCCACGTCGCCAATTATGTTGCTTATCCGGGCGACGTTGGGAGCAGGCCTTCTCTTGTAGCAAATGGCGATCTCTGAGTGGGTTCTGTTCGCGAACTCGGTTGCCCTCTCAACCCCACCGGCGTCTGGAGAAACCACTACGGTTTCGCCGTCGCGGTATTTCTCCCGCAGGTAGTTGGTTATCACGGGTGCTGCGTAGAGGTGAGTTACCGGAACGTCAAAGAATCCCTGTATCTGGCCGGCGTGAAGATCCATGGTCACTATTTTGCTCGCGCCCGCGACGACTATGAGGTCCGCGGCCAGCTTGGCGCTTATCGGGGCTCGGGGCTGAACCTTTCGGTCTTGTCTTGCGTACCCGTAATACGGTATTACGGCGGTTATTACCCTTGCGGAGGCCCGCTTGAGCGCATCTATGATTACGAGAAGCTCCATTATGTTCTCGTTTACCGGAGGGCATGTCGACTGTATGATGAAAGTGTTCGAACCTCTTACGCTCTCTCTTATGTCAACGAAAATTTCCCCGTCGCTGAAACGGTTTATCTCCATTTCTCCGGGGGAAACCTCAAGATAGTTGCACACATCCTCAAACAGAGGGTGATTTGACGTGCCGCTGAATATTTTTGCGTCCTGCATTTCCATGGTGGGCCTCAAAATATGAAACCCTGTATTATAGAGTAAAGTTTTTATAATTCAAGCGCCGGGGACATTGCGGAGTTCCCGGGATGGGCTACTTTCTGTAGGGCGAGAAATCAGGCGGTCTTTTCTCCACAAACGCATCGGTTCCTTCGGCGGCCTCGGCTGTGGTCTTAAAGAGCTCGAGGGAAGCCTTGCCCATGCTTGAGATTCCGAAAAGTCCGTCGGTCTCGGAGTTAAAGGAGTACTTGGCGAGCTTAAGGGCGGTAGGGCTTTTAGACAGCAGCTCCTCGCACCAGGCGTTAACCTCGGAGTCAAGCTCGTCCTGGGGAACGACCCTGTTTATAAGTCCCATCTCAAGAGCTTCCTTGGCCGAGTACTGCCTGCATAGATACCACATTTCCCTAGCTTTTTTTTCACCGATGAGCCTTGAGAGGTAGGCTGTTCCGAAGCCCGGATCCACGCTACCCACCTTCGGTCCCACCTGCCCGAAAACGGAGTCCTCAGAAGCGATTGTCAAGTCGCACATGAACTGCAGTATGTTCCCTCCACCTATGGCATAGCCCCTAACCGCGGCTATGACCGGCTTCGGTATGTTTCTTATCAGGTAGTGGAGATGCGAAACGTAATCCCCGACTCCAAGAAGCCCGTCTTTGCCCCCGGCGCCGCTTTTTTTCTCCTTGAGATCTCCTCCGCTGGAAAACGCCTTGCCCCCCGCACCTCGGAGGACCACCACGCCGACTTGCTCATCCGCCCAGGCGTCCGTAAGGGCCTTGATCATTTCGTTAAGCGTTACGTCCCGGAAAGCGTTAAGGGCACGGGGGCGGTTTATGGTTACGAAGGCGACTCCGCCCGTTTTTTCGTAGATTATGTCTTCAAAATTCATCCGCTATCCCTTGTACCATTTTCCGGTACTTTCCCCGGTAAATATGTTAACGCACTTGGTTTCAAGGTAGTTGTCTATCCCCTCGGCTCCCAGTTCCTTTCCAATTCCGCTCTGCTTGAACCCTCCGTAGGGAGTTTCGGGGATTATGCCTCCATAGGTGTTTACCCAGAGGTAGCCGGCCTTTACGGCCTTTGCGACCCTAAGCGCGCGGTTTATGTCCCGGGTCCAGATTCCCCCGGCGAGTCCGTACTCGACGTCGTTTGCCGCCGCGACTGCCCCTTCCTCGGTCTTAAAGGGAATGACGCAGACCACGGGCCCGAAGATTTCCTCGCGTACCAGAACCGAACCGGGAGGGATGTCCTCTATAACGGTTGGCGCTATGTAGTAACCCTTGTCGAATCCCTCGGGGCGGTCCCCGCCCGCGACCACCCGGGCTCCCTCCGAGACGCCTTTTTCTATGTAGTTCATCACGTTTTCGTAATGCTCCTTTGAAATCACCGTTCCGAACTCGGTTTCAGGGTCCTCCGGGTCTCCGATTTTTATCCTCGAGATACTGTCGAGATAAGAGGAGAGAAACTCATCGTATATTTCTTCGTGGAGCAGCAGCCGGGTAACCGCGGTGCAGTTCTCCCCTTGGTTAAAGAAGCCTCCGCGGAGACACGCCTCGACGGCCCCCTCGATATCCGCGTCCGCAAAGACCATGCACGGAGCCTTGCCTCCGAGTTCAAGGGACACTCTTTTTATCGATCCCGCCGCCGTTTTCATTACGTTTTTTCCGACTTCCGTGGAACCGGTAAACGCTATCTTACCTATCCCGGGGTGCTCGGTAAGCGCCTGGCCTGCCACGGCCCCCTCTCCGGGCACCACGTTCAGCACGCCGTCCGGGAGCCCGGCCTCTGAGCAGAGCTTAGCCACCTCGAAGATTCCACACGATGTGAGTTCTGCGGGTTTTATGACCACTGTGCATCCGGCCACAAGCGCCGGGGCTATTTTCCAGAAGGAAAGAAGAAGGGGGAAATTCCACGGGATTATGTGTGCCGCCACCCCCACGGGCTCTTTTATGGTGAGAGATATCTGGTTTTCGTTTACCTGAAGGGTTTCTCCGTTAAGACGGGTGTGTGCTCCCGAGTAATACTCAAGCGTTCTTACCGAACCGCCTATTTCGACCGCGGCGCTCTCGCGGATGGGTTTTCCTGTTTCGCGGGTGTTAACTAGGGCGATCCTGTCCCTGTTGTCAGAGAGTGCCTGCGCTATTCGAAGAAGGTACTTGGCCCGCTCGGACGCCGAGAGACTAGACCACTTGGGAAAAGCACGCTCGGCGGCGCGAACCGCTGCGTCTATGTCTTCCGGCCCTCCTTGGGCGACCTCCGCCAGGGGCTCTTCCGTCGCGGGGTTTTCCCTTACGGAGTAGGTTCCGCTTTGCGGCTCCCTTTCCCCGCCATCAATGAAGAGATCGCACTTTATTTCTGTACTGGCCATGGCTTGAAAATTATAACAGACAGTTCCTTATACGTATCCGCATAAGCACAACTCGATATTTGTGCTTTGTTTCGGAGTCAGTAATAAGGTGCGTTCAAATGCCGAAAAAAACAAGGGCAGTCTCAGGACTGCCCTTGTTAGATCAACTGTTACCGGCAGTTTCAGGAAAACTCCCGATATTGCAAGAAAGTTTCTACGCGCGTTTTCTCAGGAAAACGACTGAGAACAGAACGGACGCTACCAAGAACAGGTTAAGCAAAGTGCTCTGAGACGTATGTTCAGTCCCGGCGATGGCGCACGCTCCATCGTCGTCATCCGGTTCAGGATAAGTTCCAGAACCGAAGATGTAGAGATCCTCAGGAGCGTTTGGTGTTTTTTCATATAGGTTCGCCACTTCGATATAGCTTCTCTTAGGTGAAGTGCCGGGAACTGATCCCATTTCAAACCAGTTCTCGATGTCATCTTCCATATCTAAGGGGTTGTCCCAGCGGTAGTTGGCGTAAGCAGAAGTTCCGCCTGCTAATTCTCTGTTAAACAGGCTCGCTATCGTCTGGTCTTCCCCTTCCAACTCATTATCCTCCAATTCAAGGTTACCGCCGTTTAGGTCAAAGTTATTTCCGTTCACAAGTACTGTGGAGTTTGCTAGATCTGCTCCCATTACGAAAATATATATGTTTCCATGCTTGAAATCCCCGTCCTCGTTTCCAAAACAAAAAAGCCGCTCTTGAATTCTCGTGATTATTGCGCCCTCAGCAAGTTCTCCCAGCCTAGCTAGGTCCTGTTGTAGGGATGGGTCTTGGGCTATCAGTTTGCCTGCCTCTTCCAGCGATATATTTGCTACGTCTTCTTGAACCGCTTCTATAACATCTTTTACGTAAGCTTCAAGACTAGCGTCGGTCGGATCGTCAAAAACCTGCTTTGCGGTAGTTCCGAGCGTGAGACCGGAACAGTCAGGTTTCTCGAAAGCGGCGTCGAGGTTGTCTAAATCTGTCTCGTGACGAAGACCTGCTATGTTCGTCACATCTACGGTTAAATCGCTCTCTACTTTAGCCGCACAGGCTACCCTGTTCTGATCGTAATTTTCGCAATTCGTATCCCCAATAGTTGAACCCTCGAGTAAAGCTTTAAAAGTGTTCGCAAGCGGCGTCCCGGCATCCGGATTAACCTTGTAACCTATCAATTCGGGATATCCAGCGTGATTTGTTATAACATTATTGTCGGTTATCCCCATTGCGTAGATATCGCCGTGCCTATAGGTTCCTTCTCGTCTGAGGGCCCTGCCGAATATTGTCAGTTCTCTGATCAACGCGGCGCGGTTATTTATGTTGTCGGCCCTAACATGTTCATAGTAATCCACTATACGATTGACAAAATCCGTCATCTTCTGTTCATTTCCAGGGTCGTCTGCGACCTGTTGTGCGGTTATCGTACTGTCCCCGTGAGTACCAAACGCCTCGATGCTGAATGAAAAAACAAGCCCTAACGTAAAAAACAGGCTCAAAATCATTCCGTGTGTTTTAAGTTTCATCCTACTGATCCTCCTGCGATTTTTGTTGCACTGAAATACTAGTTGGTACAAAATCAGCACTTACGCCATTAAATCATAAATAAAGCCGGATTTCAAGAAGAAAGCGGGTTCCGGCGCGGTATCCGCTCCTGTGTCTATGACGCAGAAAACGAAAAGAATCTATGTGGCAAATTCCTTGGGCTTCTTGTAAGGGTGTTGGGATTTCTGTTGCGGGCGTTTTCTGTCTTTAGGTGTCTGATTCCTGGGTCAGCAGGAGGGTTGCGTTTTGCTGTTTCCTAGGTCAGACGAACAGCGCTTTTGCTGATACTTTTACTTTCTTGTTTTGAAAAGCATTAAGGTGCTTTCTGGTGTCGAAAAAAACAGGCTATCAAGGGCGGCATCAACTCGTTTGTGAAAACCGCCCTTGATAACCAGCTATAATTCCGGAAAAAGCTTCCGGAAAATCTTCGCTTTTGCCTAAACACGTCTTCTAAGGAAAGCAACCGAGAACAGAACGGACGCTATCAGGAACAGGTTAAGCAGGGTGCTCTGAGACATATGTCCCGCCCCGGCTATGGCGCATCCATCGTCATCATCATCTTCTTCTTCTATCGGCATCTCACCGTCGCCGGCACAGACTCCATCTCCAGGATAAGTTCCGGAACCGAAGATGTAGAGAATCTCGATGCCGGGGTTTGGAGTTATCTTCGCGTTTATGTCTGCCACCTCGATGTAGCTCCTCTTGCATGAGGTTCCGGGAACCGAATTAGTTTCAAAAAAGTTCGGAACGTTATCATCCGGATTTGTGGGGTCATCCCAGTGATAGTTGACGTAAGTGGAAGCTCCATTTACTGGGTCTCCAAGTTCCTGGTTAAACAGTCTCGCTATGTTTTTCTCTCCTGACAATTGATTATCCACCAATCCCAGGTTAGTGCCGTTTAGGTCAAAATTGTTTCCGTTGAAAAGCACCGTGGGGACAACCGGGTCCGCATTCATTATGAAGACATATATGTTTCCATGCTTGAAATCCCCTTCTCTGAAGCAGGCGGATTTTGCGTAAACCCTCTGGAGCAGTCCCCTGCTAAATTCCATTGCCACAGGCGAAGTTGGATCCCTCAGACCTAGGTCGTTTGGATCCCCTCCGTTTCTCACAAACTCCTGAAATTGTGCATTCGTTGCATCCGCCACTTGCTGTTGAACAACCTCGATAACCCCTTTTACGTAAGCTTTAAGATTCGCGTCGCTCAGGTCGTTGAAAACAGTCTCGGCGTTAGCGTTAGTTGGAAGCATTAACTCTTCACAGTCGGGAAGCCTGAAAGCGGAGTCGTCTTCCGCGTGATGAAGGCCCGCTATGACAGTCACATCCCCGGCATCGCTCCTTATTCTCTCCGCGCAGGCTACTCTGCCCTGTCCGTCATAATCTTCCACGCACTTCGTCGTGTCGACACCCGAACCCTCGATTAAGGTTTGTATGGTGCTTGCTACCGCCGAATCCTGGGCGTCCGGATTAAACTCGTAACCGAACAGATTGGGATATCCTGCGTGATTGCTTACGATTCCATTTTTTCTTATGCCCATTGAGTACATGTTTTTTTCGGGGTTTTTATAGTCTCCTTCCTGCCTGATGCGTCTGCCGAATATTACAGCCTCTTTGGTCAGTGCATCTCTGTCATGGGCGTTTTCGGCGACAACCTGATTATAGTAATCTATTATATGCTTAAGAAAGGCCTTCACGTCCTGTTTACTTGTGGGGGTGACCTCGTCTGCGGTTATGCGCGTATCGTCGTCCCCGTCGTGAGTAGCGGATGCCTCTATGCCGAACGAAAAAACGAGCCCCAGCGCAAAAAACAGGCCCAGAACCATTCCGTAT